>CAZRUW010000015.1:0-3836 GCA_964603445.1 uncultured Gammaproteobacteria bacterium
GCCATGCAGCCAAAGGCGGCGGCGGTGACGGCCTGCTTGTAGTGCCAGTCGTGAACGTCGCCGGCAACGAAGACGCCGTCCTGGGAAGTAGTAGTTTCAAAACCTTCACGGGGAATTCTTTTGACAAAGCCTTTTTCATTCAGATCAACAAGCCCTTGAAAAACTTTACTGTTGGGGGAATGACCGACAGCCACGAACAAACCATCCACAGGGAACAGGTAACTTGTCCCTCCCCGCGGTCGGGACGTAATTTGTTCCGCCGGCGGCGGAACGGAACCGGTAGTAATTAGTTGCAATTTTTCAACGTGATTTTCGCCCAAAACATCAATAACCTCGGTGTTCCAGAGCACTTTTATCTTGGGGTGAGAAAGTACTCGATCCTGCATGACTTTGCTGGCGCGAAAAGCATCGCGACGATGCACAATTGTTACCTCGCCGGCGAACTTTGTGAGAACCAGGGCTTCTTCCATGGCCGCGTCGCCGCCGCCAACCACCGCCACTTTTTTTCCCTTGAAGAAGAAGGCGTCGCAGGGAGCGCAAGAGGAAACGCCGTGACCGATGAGCCGTTGTTCATTGGGAAGGTTCAGCCATTGGGTGTCGGCCCCCGTTGCCACAATTACTGATTTTGCGAGAAAGGAAGACGATGGGGAAGATAAGGAAAATAGGGGAGATAGGGGAACGACTTTAGTTAAATCTTCCAAAACAATTTTGGTCCCGAATTTTTCAGCCTGGGTTTTCATTTTGCCCATTAATACCGGGCCGTCTATGGCCTCCGGGAAACCAGGATAGTTTTCTACTGTGGTGGTGAGCATAAGCTGCCCGCCCCATTTTTCACCGCCAAGAATGAGGGTTTTGAGGTCGGCGCGAGAGGTGTAAATTCCGGCAGTTAGGCCTGCTGGTCCGGAACCAATAATAGCCACATCGAAAACTTCTTGACTCATGGACTCATTTTAGCAGATATTGTTGCTTGCAGGGGGTGAAGGAAAAATGATGGTACATTACTCGATCCGACCGGATAGGGTAAGGTGCGGCTGTGGACGAGAAACGGACGAGAGATTGAGGGAGACTGGAGGGAGGAGGGGGACTGAAAAAAAAGGAACGGTTAAAAAAATTGGAGGCGGCAACAATGATTGTTTCCAAATTTGCTTGTTGACAGAAGGGATTTTGGTGTGGAAAAATGGTTGGCATGTTAAAGCGTTTGGCGAATCCTTTTCTTCTGGTACTTTCCGCTTTGGTGATTCTGGGGGTGGGGGCGGCTCTGGGGGGGATGTTTGTCAAAATTCAGTATTTGGAGGGCAATTCAGGGAACAGTCAACAGGCGGCGGCCGGCCAGCGGGCCCCGTCGGCTCCGACAGCAGCACCAAATGCCCCGTCAGGGCCAACAACGGTGGCGGTTAAAGTGAGTCCTGATGACCCGGTTTTGGGAAACCCCAATGCCAAATTGACAGTGGTGGAGTTTGCTGACTATCAGTGTCCTTTCTGTGAGAAGTTTTTTACGGACAGTTTTCCCCAGATTAAAAAAGATTATATAGACACGGGTAAGGCGAAGTTCGTTTACAAAAGTCTGGCATTTTTGGGGAAAGAATCGACGGACGCGGCCAACGCGGCTTTGTGCGCGAAGGAGCAGAACAGGTTTTGGGAATATCATGATTATCTTTTTAAGCACCAGGGGCCGGAGAATTCCGGGACTTTCTCGGCAGATAATTTAAAAAAATTCGCGGCCAGCCTGGGACTGAACACAGGTCAGTTTAACGACTGTTTGGATAAGCAAAAGTATAATGCCCAAGTTCAGGCTGATCTGGCGGAGGCGTCGAGGATTGGGTTTAACAGCACCCCCAGCACAGCAGTCGGAGGGGTTCCTATTATTGGGGCCCAGCCGTATGCTCAATTTAAAGCGGCGATTGATTCGGAGTTGGCCAAAGTTAAGTGATTTGTCCTTCGATTTTCTCTTCCAAGATGAGAATAATCTACCGGAAAGGCTTCTTCTAGGTCTTTGAAACTATGAATTTTATAGCAAGGATTGTTGGCTTGTTCGGCGAAAAAAAATATTTGATTTTGGGAGTGATTCTGGGAGTGGCGGTAGTTTTGGGAGGGATGTGGGTGGTAAAGAATACTTTTACCGGCCGGTTGAAGGGGAATACCGGGGACGGCGAAGATGTGGCTATGCCAACAATTGTTAACGGGCAACTGGTGCTGCCAAAGTTGGCGACGGCAAGCGGCGGGCTGAACCCGAATTTGAATCGGACGGCGAGGTTGGGAGTGGTTTCCGTGCAGTTAATTCCCGTTGCGGATTCGCAGCAAACAGGTCAGCAGAAGCTGGCCGGAATCAGAATTTTGGGCGAGACCCAGAATCTGGGTGAACAGATTGTCTCCGGGGTCTCACCGATTGTTCGATTTTTTGACAAGGGCGGCAAAGTGATCGGACAAAAAGTGGGGAGATTGTCAACCGGTTGGGATTTTTTTGGAGTGGCGCCGTCGGAGACGACTTTGTACGACGTGACGGTGGACAATCCTCCGACCGCGGACAAGCTGGAGGTTGTCCTTAACGTAGCGGCGGCGACCAGTTCGGCGGTTTTTGAGCCTCTCAAAATTGCCAGTCGGTCGGTGGAGGTGAAGACGGCAACCTACCAGAATAATAGTAGCAGCAGCAGTAACAGCGGTGAGAGTAGCAGCAGGGTGACGGCACAGGGGGATACGGTAGAGTACTATACTGTTTCCGGAGCGGTGGTGAACGCTCTTTCCGATCCGGTTTCAGACATTTCAGTTTATGCCTGGGTGAAAGATAAGGACAATAAGGTCTATGCTTTTACCCGCCAGGACTTTAAGAATGATCTTTTAGCGGCCGGGGATAAGATTGATTTTCGAATGACACTTCTACCTTTAAAAGGCGGGGAGAGCTACTCTTCTTATGAAGTGGCGGCGTGGGGGAAAAGGTATAAACTTAATCTCTGATTTTACTGGTGGTTGACTTTATTATCTCAGACGGTATAATTCGTTGGTTGATGAATGCAAATTAATTCTGAGTTGAATAGGTTAGGTTTCTAGCCCGCTCGGAGCGGGATTTTTTTGTCTTGCACCTTGAAAATTTAATCTGAATCGAAAACGCAGAAAGAAGACCCTTCAGCAGTTCGCTTTGCGAGCCGCTCAGGGTAAAATTTTTGCGAAAATTTTAGCTTTTAAAAAGTGGTAGGAAAAATAAGATAAGGTCTTTTTGTCCGCCTACATTCTTGTTCGCGTCATGCACTTCGTGTATGCCCGCGAGCATTCATTTCGGTGGACTGCGAAATTGACCTTGTCAATTTCTTGAGAATTTGATCCTGGTTCAGGATGAACGCTGGCAGTGTGCCTTATGCATGCAAATCGAACGAGCCTTGTTCGTAGCACAAGGAAATTCGAAATTCGAATCTCGAAATTCGAAACAATTTTCAAAACTCGAAATTTTTAATGTTCAAAAATGTTTTAGATTTTGACTTTTGATTATTTAAATTTGTTTTGGATTTCGGATTTTGGTATTTGGATTTTCTCGCGCTACGCGCGAGGTCAGTGGTGGACGGGTGAGTAACACGTGGGAACGTACCCCCGAATATAGGATACCTGGTCGAAAGATCAGCTAATACTGTATGGTCTCAGGGTTTCACAATTTTCAGAAAACTTGGAAAACTCAGATAGCCAGATTGTCAGATTGTCTGAAATTCAGACGGGCTGATTTTTCTGATTTTCTGAGTCGTCTGGTTTTCTGGTTGTTGTGAAGCCTTGAGTAAAGAAGATAACACTTCGTTTGGGGAGCGGCCTGCGGCCTATCAGCTTGTTGGTGGGGTAACGGCCTACCAAGGCGA
>CAZRUW010000016.1:0-7853 GCA_964603445.1 uncultured Gammaproteobacteria bacterium
GCTTTCACTTGTGTAAACTTCTCTCCCCTCGCATCCGTCAAAATTATTTTGCTATTTACCACTTTATCCCCCTTCGCAGAAGACCTCGGACGTAAGTTTGAGGATGAATGCGAAGAACTTTCTGCTTCGGAGGGATTTCGCTCCCGACCTGCCCGGCTGGCAGGCGGGCGAAGCAGCGGGGAGAAGATACCCTGAGCGTTAGCCCGGGGAGTTTCATTTTTTTCTTCTTTCTTCTTTTTTATCTCTTCTATTGCTTTGTATATCGGTTCTATTTTCAAAATCATTCCCACCCCTCCACCATACGGCCGGTCATCGACTGTTCCCCGCTTGTCAACGGCCCACTTCCGCAGGTCGTGCAAAACTATATCCACCAATTTTTTCTCCCGGGCTCTTTTGACAATGCTCAGGTCAAACGGCCCGGAAAACATATCCGGAAAAAGGGTGATAATATCAATCTTCATTTGGGCGGCAACTGATAAATATCAATATCCCCCGGGAACAAAAATCGCAAAAACCAGGGGATGCCCGAACCCGGCTTATTCCGCCCTTTGGCGAAATTACGCAGAAATCTGGCTCCTAAAAGGCTAATGAAAAATACGTTAAGGTTTTGGTAACGGTGGAACATTTTCTCTTCCAATGAATTTTTGATTTGGGACAGTAATTTTTTATCTGCTGCAGTTCCCTGACTATTTATAATACTTTCTGTCGATCTCAACTCTACTTTCTCGGTCGGTAACCCAAGTTTCAAATAAATAAGCTTAATTGTTCGCAAATGCTCCTCGAAAGCCACTCCAGCCACTTCCTTCCATTCTGGATGAGCATTCATGGCTGACAAAAGACTTTCAATTTCAATACTAGTGTCCAAAGATTTCGGGTGGCCGTTTTCCAGGATTAAGATTTTTTGGGGATCGACACCCTGAGCAACTAATTCCTCACGAAAAACCTGAGCATAACTTCCGGAGCTCTCTCCCCAGATCATGCCCGTGTTCAAAACAATAAGATCAAAATCTTTGGCCAGAATGCGCCCCACCGCTACTTGGAGTTTCCCTCGAACACTTATCCCAAGTTTGTTATTTTCCCAAGAGAACCACGAGCCATGGAGATAAAGAACCCCCTTACTTTTTAAAGACATGGCTACATTTTAGCCGCTTGGTTTGCTATACTCAATATATGAGATTTATTCATGGTAAAGTCGCTGACTCACAAAAATATTGGAACTGGATCACCGGATCGTTCTACCCAAAAGATGTTTTAAATCACGATAACGATTTGGAAATAAAAGTAGAATTTCTCAAAAATAATACCGTTGGTGAACCTCATTACCACCCGAGAAGCAAGGCATGGACAATAGTTTTGCAAGGAGCTATGCATTTAAAAGTAGCCAAGAAGCAAGTCGAAGTTAAAGCAGGCGAGTATATTATTTATGAACCCGGAGTAATCGAAGAATTAACCGGAACTGACCCTGACACGATAGTTGTTAATATTCATAAACCGTCTTTCCCGGGCGGGGACAAAGTAGAGATATGACTATTAATAAAGAAGAACGAATTGTAATAGCCATGCCTACATTCAATGAAGCCGAGAACATCGGCCGGATGATTGACATTTTGGTCAAAGAAGTTTTTCCAAAGGTTAAAAATCATCAAATGATGCTTTTGGTTTTTGATGACACTTCCCCGGACGGCACTTGGAAAATTGTTCAGGAAAAACAAAAAAAATATAAAAATGTCTATCTTTCCCTGGCTAGAGAAAAGAAAGGATTGGGGGCGGGATATGCCAGAGCGTTTCATTATGCTCTTGACAGGCTGCACGCCGACGCCGTGATGGAAATGGACGCCGACTTTCAGCATGACCCCAACGACATCCCCAGATTTGTGACTGAATTCGACCAAGGATATGACTATATCCTCGGGTCAAGATACGTTTCCGGCGGCTCCATCCCCAGGCAGTGGGGTTTGGAACGAAAGTTTTTGTCAATTGTCGGCAATTTGGTCTATCAAGTCGGTCTTTTGATGTTTGATATTCACGATTTTACCACCGGTTTCCGTCTCGCCAGAGTGAAAGGTTTTTTGGACAGCATTAATTTCGAGAAAGTGTTCTCCAAATCATTTGCTTACAAAACCAGACTTCTTTACGAAATGAAAAAACGGGGAGCCAAGATTAAAGAAATCCCCATAAAATTCGGGCTGCGCCAAACGGGGGACAGCAAAATGACCACTAATACTTTTACCGAGAGCCTCAGAGTTATAGTGACGATTTGGGCTGATCGGCTGGGAATGAAAAGATGAAAAAACTTGCTGTTGTCGCCCCCACCTTCAACGAAGAGGAAAACATTGCCGCCTTTCTCAAAGCCGTTCTCGCTGTCCAAAAGAAACTTTCGGCAACCCGTCTGGAAATAGTGATCTCTGACAGTCACTCGACCGACGGGACGGCTAAGATTGTCCAAACCCTGGCCCGCCGGAACAAGAACATTCACTATCTCGATGTCCAAAAGAGGGGACTGGGCTTGGGCATTTCCCGGGGTCTGGATTTTGCCTTTGACAATCTTAAAGCGGACTATGCCATTACCCTGGAAGCCGATCTTTCCTGCGATCCGACCCAGATTCCGCAGTTTGCCAAAGTGTTGGAAAAGGCCGATCTGGTTATTGGCAGCCGCTATGTTAATGGCGGCAAAATCAAAAACTGGTCTTTGTGGCGAAAAATTCTCAGCAAAGGAGCCAATTTGGTTCTAAGATTGCTTATTTGGCAGCCGCAGATTCACGAATTCACCAATCTCTACCGGGGAATGACCCGGGAAGTCTGGCAAAAACTAAGATCCCGGACCGCAGTTTATAAAGATTGGCTTTTCCTGGCCGAGTTTGTTTTCGCCTCTCTCCAGTCCGGTCTTAAAATTAAAGAGCTCCCCATCACCTATTTTGACCGCTTCGGCGGGAGGAGTAAAATGAATACGGTTGGTTATACCCAAGATCTCATGCGCTCAGCCTTACGCTATCGCCTCAAAGAATCAGCTTCCTTTTTTAAGTTTTTGGTTGTAGGGGGCATAGGTTTCATCATAAATACTGCCGGCTTGGTCGTCGGCGTGCATTTTGGCCTGACTCCGGCTAATGCCGGGGCCGCCGGGGCGGAACTGGCCATCATTTCCAACTTCATTCTTAATAATTTCTGGACTTTTTCTGACCGAAAACTTGTTTCCTGGAAAGTAATCCCTCTGAAATTTATTCAGTTTAACGTCCTTTCTATCGGCTCGGTGGTCATTCAATATTCCTCGCTGAAAATAGGGGAGTTAATCTTTGGTTTGTCCCGATATAAGAGCTCCATAGTTGATACTCCCTACCTTCGCATCTTCACCTGGTACATGCTTTTTTATGTCATCGGTGTGGGTCTCGGTTTGATCTGGAACTACACCATGTACAGCCGGGTAATCTGGGCAAAAAAGAACAAAAATTCCAAGAGCCGGATATCTTGAAGATAGACGTTGTTGATATTTTCGATTTTGATGTTTTGATTTCTTGAGTTTTTGATCAAGACGTCAAATTTTCAAGATTTCAAGCTCAGAATTCCGTTTTTTTCTAACTTCAAGGAGTCTTTTTTAGTTCGGGTTAGTTCTGATTTTCTCCATGATAAAGATCAAAGAATCAATTTCAAATTTACGAAGGACTCTCCAAAAACCCCGGCTCTGGCTGGTTCTTATTCTCACTCTAGCCGCTTTCCTGCGTTTTTACCGCCTCCCGGAATACCTTCAATTTCTTGGTGATGAAGGCCGCGATGTCTTGGTGGTCATGCACATGATTGTCCATCATCAATGGACCCTTTTGGGGCCGACGGCCTCGGTCGGAGGCTTCTATACCGGCCCGATTTACTACTATTTCATGCTGCCGTTTCTTTGGCTTTCCCATCTTGATCCGGTGGGTCCGGCAGTCATGGCGGCTCTTTTTGGCCTGGCTACTGTTTTTTGATCTATTCTTTCTGCCGGGAATTTTTTGACGAGAAAACAGCGCTTGTGGCAGCGCTTCTTACGGCCGTCTCCCCGAAAATGGTGGATATCTCCCGCTTTTCCTGGAATCCCAACCCGATGCCTTTTTTTGCCCTAGCAACTATATTTGCCGTCTATCTGGCCCGGAAATTCCATTCGCGCCGGCTCACTTTTTTAGCCGGTATCGGTTTGGGCATTCTCTACCAACTGCACTATATCGATCTGGCTTTCATTCCGGTGATTGGCCTGATCCTGCTTTTGCTTTTTCCCTGGCAGGAGTGGCTGGCCCAAATAGTTATTACCGGCTTAGGTTTTTTGGCCGGGGATTCCCCTTTTTTGCTTTTCGAAATCCGTCACGGCTTTCCCAATACCCGCAATGTTTGGGAATTTATCAACCGTCACGGAGCCACTGTTTCACCCCGAAGCATGAATTTTGTCTGGTTGGAAAATGACATCACCCGAATTCTTTACGAAATCATCCTGGGTTTTCGGGGAAGCATCCTGAATCTTCTTTGTTACGCTTCAGTTATTGCTTTTGCTGGCTGGTCCTGGGGCAAAATCCGGCTTCCTGAAGAACGGTCAAAAGTAGTAATCCTTGCCGTCTGGTGGCTGTTAGGAGTCTTTGGTATCGGACTCTATAAGGGAACCCTTCTTGACCACTATTTCGGCTATCTGTTTCCTGTCCCTCTAATTTTTCTGGCTCTCACCGGGGGGGCGCTGTTGAGTAAGCGGATCTTAATTCCGGTCTTTCTGGTGTTTATGGCCGCTATTCTGTTTAGTTCTGTTCCAAAATTATATCTCTGGACAAAACCTAATAATCTGGTAGCCCAAACCCAATCGATCGATAAGATTGTTCTCAACCTGGCCGGAAACAAACCCTACAACTTTGCCATGATCTCCGACCATAATTCCGACCATGCCTACCGCTATTTCCTGGAAATTTGGGGCCAGCCGCCGGTGGTTGTTGAGCCTCCCCAAACTGACCCGGAAAGAAAAACCGTCACTGCTCAGTTGATTGTGGTTTGCGAACAAAAATGCGCTCCCCGCGGCAACCCCCAATGGGAGGTCGCCGGATTCGGCCAGGGAGAAATCGAAAAAGTTGTGCCCGGCCCGGTGGGGATCACCGTCTACAAACTCTTTCACTATCAACCCCAGGCCTCCCCTTCGGGCCAGAAAACTGGTAAACTAGGGATTACTCCTTATGAAAGACGTTTACCTGTCAGTCATAATTCCCTCTTACAATGAAAGGGAAAACCTGGAGCGCGGTGTCTTGTCCCAGGTAAAAAACTACCTCAAGAAACAAAACTTCAGTTGGGAAGTCATTGTTTCGGATGATGACTCCCCGGATCAGGAAGCTAAAAGACTGGCCAGGGATTTTTGCCGGTCCAACCAGGGATTTCGTTTCCTGGAAAACAAGCATGGCGGCAAGCCGTTGGCTATTTGGTCAGGGATAAAAAAAGCCGCCGGGGAAATTATCCTTTTCACTGACATGGACCAATCAACGCCAATTGAAGAATGGGGCAAACTCCAGCCCTATTTTTCCCAAGGCTATGGTATTGTCATCGGCAGCCGGGGATTGGAACGGAAAAACACCGGTTTGTTTCGCAATATTGCCTCTTTTGTGTTCCGCAATATCCGGAAATCGCTCTTACTGCAAGATATTGTCGATACTCAAGCGGGTTTTAAATCTTTGAGAAATCCCATTGCCAGGGAAATTTTCCCCCTTTTAGCGGCCGTAAAAGGAAGCAAGCAAAGAGCCATTGGTTGGACGGTGACATCCTTCGATGTCGAAATGCTGGTTATTGCCCAAGAACGGGGCTATAAAATTGCCGAGGTTCCGGTTTCCTGGGAAGACCGCGACGAGTCCAGCGCTAAAGCGGCGGAACGAAAACAGGGAAAATTCGTCAAAGAATCCATTGATATGTTTAAGGAAGTCATCAGGGTAAAACTCAATCAGATAAAGGGTCAATACCGGAAGTAGACTTTTTTGGAATGCTCGCTGCTTTTCTCTATCTTCTCGCGCTCTTCTTTTTGGGGATCTACTCCTATTCTCAAATTGATCTGAATCTCACCCTGTTTCAAAACCCAATCTTCTTATCTTTTCAAAACACCATGATTCAACTGGGCTATTTCAACCGCCCTCTCTCAACCACTGTTTTTGTTGTTCTTATCCTTGTTCTATTTTCTATTTTCTATTTTCTATTTTCGCACACCAAAACAAAGCAGTTAAGCAGGAGAGAGACAGTCTTTCTAATTGTCGGAATAATTCTCATTGGTTTTGTCTCCTATCCCGCTTTCTCTCACGACGTTTTCAACTATCTTTTCGACGCGAAAATTCTCACTTCCTACGGCCAAAACCCCTATTTTTTCAAAGCCCTGGATTTTCCCAATGATCCCTGGATTCGTTTCATGCACTGGACGCACCGGACCTACCCATACGGTCCTTTTTGGCTTCTGGCAACCGCACCGCTGACCCTACTGGGTTTCGGTAAATTCGTTTTGACCCTTTCAAACTTCAAGCTTTTTTTCGTCGCGATTTACCTTATAAATTTTTACTTGCTCAAAAAGATTGCGGTCGTGGCCAAACTGAGTAATCCTAACTTAGTAGCTCTAACCTATGCCCTGAACCCACTGGTAATTATTGAGTCAGTCATCAGTCCGCATATTGATTCTTTTATGACTCTTCTTCTGCTTTTGGCAATATATCTTTGGGTAAAATCTCAAAGAGGCCTCTCTCTTTTGTCCTTATTAGCCTCCGTTTTAGTCAAATTTGTCACCGTGATTTTGACTCCGCTTTTCCTCTGGCGAAAAATAACCTTTTCCAGGCTGATTAAACTATCTATAATCTTGCTGCTTCTTGCTCTCGGCGGCGTAATTGCCCAGCGCGATCCCTACCCCTGGTACTTTCTTCCCGTCCTGGCACTCCTGTCTCTTTTACCGGACTCTCCCTGGGCTTTCCGGTTTTCTTTCCTTTTATCCCTGGGTCTTTTTCTCACCTATGCTCCCTATCTTCTGGTGGGTTCCTATCCCCAGGCAATCTTGGTCTGGGAGTATGTCCTTTTTCTTGGGCCACTAATCCTTGTCTCCATTGGGTTCATCTCTGAGAGAATCCTGAAAAACTTTCGGAAACGAGAAGTCCCTTCCAAACAGCAGTAATGAATCTACCACGGACTTACGTCCCTGGTATCTTCTTTTTCGCCCCGCCCACGGCGGGGTCCGGCTTTCGCCGGAGCAAGCTTCATCCCCGGACTTACGTCCGAGGTCTTCTGCGAAGGGGGATAAATAATACAGAAGTAACTCTTGTATATTATTTCTTAAAAGGTTAATAATATATCTGCTGTGGCAGACACAAAAATCTTACAAGCCATACTTGACGGACTTAATCAGATAAGCGAAGAGTTGAAGAGTTTTAAAACTGATGTGTCCAAGCGCTTTGATGAAGTGGATAAAAGAGTTGACAAACTAGGTCTACAAATTGCCAACTTAGAAGATGATGCGCCTACGGTTAAGGAATTTGATGGTCTTGAGAAAAGAGTTGAAAAGTTGGAAAAGCATTTTATCTCCGCTTGATCACTTGCCATTCACGTAACCCTCTTCCACCAATTTCTGCACCAGCATCAAAGCCTGAGATTTTTCAAAATTGAAGTCATCATCAAAATTGAAATCTTTCTCCCTGGAGCTTACAAAGTAATATTTTTTATCCTTGTCAACATCCTTGAGGCGGACATACTTCTGATTAAGAAAGTCAACAAAAAAATTCGAGAATTCCGCTGACTGACCAAAAGCCGAAAAGTCCCGGCGATAGACTATAACATCCGGCAGTTTTGACGAATAATCCGCCAGAATTTCTTTCTTGATTTCCGTAATGCCTCCAAACTGA
>CAZRUW010000017.1:0-2503 GCA_964603445.1 uncultured Gammaproteobacteria bacterium
CCATTACATGGAGGAGGCGGAGAAGGTGGCCCAAATGGTGGCGGTGATTGACCGGGGAAAAATAGTGGACCAAGGGACGGTTGAGGAAATAAAATCCAGATCTGACTCTCCGACGTTGGAAGAGGCCTTTTTGGCTCTTACTGGACATGGTATACGTGATGAAGAGGCCAGTAGTGTTGACCATATGAGGATGAGGCGGCAGATGTGGGGAAAAAGAGGGAGATAACAAGTTGATGAACACTTGAAGATGGACAGCCTTGATATTCTTGGACTTGACGCCTAGACGCCTTGATTTCTTGATCAGGAAATCAGTTTTTCAAGAATTCCGGATCAATAATTCAAGAAAATCTATCTTCAAGAGGTCGAAGATATGAGTACTGTTTATATTCTCTGGCTAAGGCAGCTGAAGAGATATTTCCGCTCGAAGTCGCGGATGATCGGGTCATTGGGCCAGCCGCTTCTGTTTTTGGTGGCCTTGGGTTTTGGCTTCGGGCCGATTTTTCAAAAGGCCGGCGGCGGAAGCTATATTAATTTCCTGGCTCCCGGAGTGATTACCCAAGGGATCCTTTTTACGGCGATTTTTTCCGGAATTGAACTCATTTGGGACCGGCAGTTCGGATTTTTAAAAGAAACACTGGTGGCGCCGGTGTCCCGGCTGTCGATTATGGTCGGCCGGACTTTGGGCGGAGCTACCATCGCATTTTTCCAAGGGATAATTATTTTTCTCCTAACTTTGGCGATTGGTTTCCGGCCGGTTAACTGGGCAAGTTTACCGTTGGCCATCGTCCTGATGTTTGTCACCGCTCTTTTGTTTACCGGTTTGGGGACGGCGATTGCTTCGACGTTGGATGATTTTCAAGGGTTCCAGTTGATCATGAATTTTTTGGTGATGCCCCTCTTTTTTCTTTCGGGCGCGCTTTTCCCGATTAATTACGCCCCAGAGTTTTTGAAAGTGATTGCCCGGTTGGACCCGCTTTCCTATTCGATTGACGCTCTGAGGGATCTTTTAATTGGGACAACTAATTTCGGGTTGACGCTTGATATTCTGGTTTTGGTTTTACTGACAACAATAATCCTTGTTATTGGATCCTATTTGTTTTCGAAGATTCAGGTTTAGGTTTTTTCCTTAGAAAAATTTGTGATCCAAAGACTCCCGGTTTTGGCGGCGATAGAGGGAATAGGCGGCGTCGATTTTCATCCTTTGAGAATAAATTAAAGCTCCGAAGGCCAGGACGATTACGGCTCCAAGGAGAATGGACGGGCCCGGACCGATCCGGTCGGAGAGAAAGCCTATTTCGAAGTTACCCAGGGGAGCAAACCCCAAAAACATTAAGGTGTAAATGCTCATTACCCGGCCCCTGATGTCGTTGGGGACCAGATGCTGGATGGTGGTGTTCATGGTGGCAAACTGGGAAATTATTCCCGAGCCGGCAAAAAAGAGGCAAATATTGGCCAAAAGGAAGTTGGGTGAGAAGGCAAAAAGGATGAGTCCGGCGGCGAAGAGAAGGTTGCCGCCGAAGATGAAAACCGCCGGGCGGATTTGGTCGGCCAGGGCAGAGACGATGAGAATGGCCACCAGGGCTCCCAGGCCGGTGGAAACGTAAAGCTGGCCGAGACCCCCGGCCCCGACATGGAAAGAGTTTTGGGCGATGAGGGGAAGAATGGTGGTGTAGGACCAGCCAAAAACAGACACGACGGCGATGAAAACGAGAAGCATGCGAATGATAGGGTGGGAGAAGGAGTATTTGACCCCTTCTTTAATGGCCTCGATGGGGTTGAGGTTTCTTTTGGGAGCATATTTTTCCACTTTCATCAGGACAAGGGCAATGATGACCGCGATGTAGCTGGCGCCGTTAATTATGAAGGCCCCGCCGGTGCCAACAGTGGCAATCAAGATTCCGGCCACGGCCGGGCCAATCACCCGGGCGGCATTAAAAATCCCCGAATTTAAGGCGATGGCGGAGGTCAGTTGATGTTTGGGAACCATTTCGACGATAAAAGAATTCCGGGCGGGGCTGTCGATGGCGGTTACGGTTCCCAAAAGGAAGGCTAAAAGGCCGATTTCCCAGACAGTGACGGTTTTGGTTAAGGTCAAAATCCCCAGGATGAAGGCCAGGATCATGGCGGCGCTTTGGGTGAAAATGAGAACATCTTTTTTATAAAAACGGTCCACAATGACCCCGCCAAAAAGGGAAAAAAGAAGGGTGGGAAACGCGGAAAGGGCGGCAATTATTCCCAGATCCAAGGCAGAGTTGGTGAGCTGGAGGACCAGCCAGCCCTGGGCTACAATTTGGAGCCAGGTGCCGATCATGGAGATCATTTGGCCGGAAAAATAGAGTTGATAGTTGCGGCTTTGAAGAGCGGGTAAAACACGGAAAAGCCTGGAAAGATAGCGGGACTGCCCGACGGCAATTTCCGGGCTTTCCTGGATGATGTATTCTTCCTCCGGCCGGAAGAACGGGGAGATTTTTTGGATGCGTCTTAAAAGACGAAAGGGCATAAG
>CAZRUW010000018.1:0-4829 GCA_964603445.1 uncultured Gammaproteobacteria bacterium
TTCGTTCACTTCGCGTCATGTCCGCCAGCAGGCGGATGTATGCCCGCGAGGTTTCACTTCGGACGGGCTTAAGAATCTCTAAACTCGCGAAGCTCTGTTTCGAGCTTCTAAAGGGGGTGAATAATAAATGACAAAAGCAGATCTCGTTGATCTTGTAGCCAAAAAGGCCAGTTTAACCAACAAAGCAGCCAAAGAGTCGCTGCAAGCCGTTCTCGATGCTGTTCGCGACGCTCTCAAACGTGGCGAGAAAGTCGTCGTTACAGGCTTTGGGACCTTTTCCGTTCGTTCCCGTGCGGCCCGAACCGGAAGGAACCCACAGACCGGAGCTTCCATCCAAATTCCGGCTCGCAAAACCCCCGGGTTTACAGCTGGAAAGGCTTTGAAGAAAGCCATTCGCTAAGCGAGATATAAAAATCTCGTCAGCAAGCCAAGTCCCGATTCTTTCGGGATTTTGGTGTTTTCAGGAATTGCTACGGAGTTTTCAACTCGGGGTAAACTTTAGAAATAGAATCCAACAGAATTTGTTTCGCTTCCTGAAAAGGCTTTTTAATCATTGCCCCTGCCGCTGCCGTAAGCCCGCCGCCTCCCAAAGATTCACCCAATTTACTCACATCAAATTTTTCCGGGTTTCGGGTTCGCAGGCTGACGCTTACCTGGTTTAATGTTTTTTCCGAAAGGGCAATACCGATGTTCCAACCCTTAACCGATTTTAAGAAATTAGCCAACTCTGCACTCTGAACATTTTCCCTGACAAGCCCGTTTTTCTGCAGGTCCTGAAAACAAATTGAACTTATTGCCACCTGGCCCGAGAAGTAAACCTCGATGGAACTTAGCGCCAGACTGAAACATTTGAGGTCTTCTGGTTTTGCTGAGTTTTCCATGGTAAAAATGGCCCTGGGAAAATCGGGATTAATTTTTGCCAGAGCCGCAGCTGCAAAGAGCGTTTCCGCTGTTGTTCCTGCATATTTAAAACCACCGGTGTCGGTGTACATGCCGATATACAAACAAAGTGCCGCTTTTGGAGAGATTGCTAGTCCCCATTCGTTAAGAAGGTCGTAAAGTATCTGGCAAACCGCCGGGTACGAGGTGTCAACCAGGTTCACATCTCCGAAACCGGGATTAGTGGGGTGCTGGTCAATAACTACTGTTCGCAGCGACGGCGGAAACTTAACCTCTCCCATTTTCGAAATCTGGTGCAACGATGCACTGTCCAGAATTAAGAAAAGGTCAAAGTCTGAAGCGTTAATTTCGAAATAGTTTTTCTCCAGCATTTCGTCAAATCCCGGGAGATCGGAAAAAGGCTGCAGTTTTTTGTCATCTCCGGAAATGTTTGTCACCTTTTTCCCCAAATCTTTCAGCACTTGCGTCATGGCCAGAACCGAGCCGTAACTGTCCCCGTCCGGACCGGTGTGGCAACAGAGAAGCACTTTTTTGGCTTTTTGGATTTCTTCCCAGATCACCGGTGCCATCTGTCTTACTTTGTCAGTCATAGAAATATTGTAACAGATTCATATGTTTCCGTCTTTCTCCAGATGACCTTATTTAAATGAAACTCCACGGCTAGAAGCCGTGGTCCGCCATTGGCGGACGGCTTCGCCACGTCAGACATGGCTTCGCCGGGTATTCTTTTCGAGCTTGCTCATCCACCAGTAAAACTTGTGGTATTCGCAAGTTCAAAAATGGGACTCCACGGACTCCGCTACGCTTCGTCCGTGGTTTCTCTTCTTTGCTGATGCTTCGCATCAGACTCGCTTCGCGAGAAAACTCCATCCCCTGGCTTCGCCAGCGGTATTAAGTTTTGAAAGAATAACTTCTCATATTTTGGATAAAAAACTAAGATCAAAACAAAGGTTCCAATATAACTTTTCCTCCTTCAGTTTTTTAATCTTGAAATTTTTCACCTTGACACTGATACACCAGTGTATTAGTGTATAACCGTGACAAAGGTTTCTAGGAAGCCATTACGAAAGAACAAGGAAGAGGAAATATTCGAAATCTTGTTTTCAGCTTTGGCCAAATTAAATTCTTCCCAAGAGGTTGCCATTTTTCTTGAAGACCTTCTCTCACCAACCGAGAAGTTAATGTTGGGCAAGAGGCTTTACATTGCCATTCTTTTGTACAGGGGTTTTACATATGAACTGATCTCTGACGCTCTAAATGTTTCTAATGCAACCATAACCGGTGTCAACTATTGGCTGAAACATGGGAAGCAGGGGTATATCACGGTCATGAACAAAATTATCCGCCAGGAAAAAATTGAAACGTTTCTGGACAAGATTGAGGAGAATTTAATGAAAATGCACCCCAGCAAGTATAAAAGTTCAGACTACTTTGCCAACCAGCAAGCCGGCCGGGAACTCTATCTTCGCCGCAAAAACAGGCTCTTCATTAAATAGTATCTCCTGCAGAATCCTTCAAATGAAACTTCACGGCTAATAGCTGTGGTCTGCCTAAGGCGGACGGCTTCGCCACGTCTGACGTGGCTTCACCGAGTATTCTTTTCAAGCTTGTTTCACCCACTGGCAAAGCCAGTGGTACTCACAAGTTCAAAAATAGAAAATTAGATAAGTTTAAAACTAACATCGATACTTCGATGTATCGAAGTGAAATATGTAAACTTAATACGGAACTAATTTGCAGGTTTTTGAACAAGTAATGCTACCGACCTCATTATCGAATTCCTGAAATTTCTGTCCGTTAGCATTAAAATGATTTCATGCACAAATATTTTTCCTTGTACAAAGCATACGTCCAAAGAACACTCACCTACCGAGGTCCAATTTTGGTTTGGATTATCAGTAATCTCATCAGTCTTGTTACGATCATCTCCGTCTGGCAGGCTGCCCAAACCGGCAGTCTCATTGGTGGCTATACCAAAGGCGAACTAATCACCTACTTTATTTTTGCTCTTTTCCTTCAATGGTTAATTGGCTGGTTTCCTTATTACTGGATAAAGGAAATTATTGCCAATGGGGAGATTGTTGGTGACGTGCTCTTAAAACCGGTATCTTTTTATTCTAAAGCTCTGGCTCGCGAAGCCGGTTGGCATTCTGTCTCTGTCTTTGTCGGCCTTCTGTCCGCGGGTGTTGTTGCCCGTCATCTAAGTCAGTACTTTGTTGTCCATCTCGGTATTGTCAACCTGTTTCTGATAGCTATCGCTATTGTAATTAGTATTGGTATCACCTTCACTCTCAGTGTTTGCATGGGCTTGGTTTCCTTTTGGACCACCCGAGTCGGGCCACTCGATGATCTTTTTTGGATGGGCCGGACACTTTTGGGCGGGCAGGGGATCCCTGTGAGTTTTTTCCCATACCCTCTAATTCTTTTTGTCAAAAGCTTACCCTTCCGCTATATGTTTTCTTTTCCCATCGAAATCTATTTAGGGAAACTCAGTCTTCTCGAGGTCTTTCAGGGTTTAGCTATTTCCCTGCTATGGCTCGGTGCGCTCATTGTGCTCTATAAATTTCTTTGGCTCCGGGGGAGACTGGCTTACACTTCCTTCGGACAATAACCACGATGAAACGCTATATTAAAATTTTATTTGCCTTCATTCGGACCTGCTTTTTGGCCGAGATGGAATTTCGCTTTTCCTTTAGTGTTTTTGCTCTGACCAGCGTGTTGTGGGTTTTCCTAAATCTGACATCAATCACTCTTCTTTTTGGCCAGGTTAATTCCATTGCCGGCTGGGGGAAAAACGAGGTACTGCTTCTGGTTTGTGTCAGGGCTTTGTTTAACAGTCTTTTAGGCATTTTCATGTTCCCCAACCTGGTGGCCTTCAATGAATTAATTCACAAAGGAGAATTGGATTTCGTCCTGACAAAACCCATTAATTCCCGCTTTTGGGTGACTTTTCGAAAATTTGAATTTGATAATTTTCTCAGGGTGATTGTCTTGGTAATTCTAATCAGCTTTTTCATCAGACTCGCCGGCCACACGCCGTCTGTGTTGGATATCGGCAACTTTTTATTTTTTGTCTTTATTGGTCAAGTTGTTTTCTACAATTTTTGCCTCATACTGATGACCACCAATTTTTGGTCCGTGGACACTTTTAACCTGGACTATCTTTTCGACTCTTTCCAGGGAGTTGGTCAATATCCCTCAACTATCTTTAAGGGGGGAATTAAACTTGTTTTGGTTTTTCTCCTGCCAACAATTTTTGTCTCTTTTTTCCCCACTTTGGCCCTTCTGGGGAAAACTGAACCGGCCATGTACCTCTGGGCAATAATATTTTTATTTGTTTCGTCCGTCGTATCCCAAAAATTCTGGAACTTTGCCCTGAAACGTTACTCCTCTGCCAGTTCCTAGCCATGCTATAATAACCCTGTATGGAATCGGCCAGGCTTTTAACTAGATCGGGATTAAATGCTCTTGTGTGGAAAGAAGGGAAATGGTTCGTGTCGAAGTGTCTTGAGGTTGAAGTTGCCAGTCAGGGCAAGACCAAAAACGAGGCCCTTAAAAACTTGGAGGAGGCTTTGGAGTTGTATTTCGAGGGCGAGAAATTATTACCGCCTGCGCCTCTTGCTAACCCGGAGCTTCACTTTGTTCAACTTGGTTAATGCCAAAACTTTTTTCTGCCGCTCGGACAATTAAAGCTCTTCGGCGAGCCGGTTTTGTAATCGTTTCTCAAAAAGGAAGTCACATCAAGCTTCGCGGCATCAGAAACGGAAAAACTTCAAACAGTGATTGTGCCTAACAATCATGAGATTCCGCGAGGGACTTTTTCTTCAATGGACTTGTTCCGAATTAAACAATCTGCTAATCTGGTAAGGTGAATATTACTGCTGCCCTGCACACTGACCGGATGTGTAAAGCCCTGACCGGCTTATCTA
>CAZRUW010000019.1:0-2448 GCA_964603445.1 uncultured Gammaproteobacteria bacterium
GTCCCGCGTCTTTTGCCAACAACGCCACCGCCCACCTCTTTATTGTCAACCCCTTCAAAGGAAAAGATGCTTCTTCCTGGTTTTCCGGCCTTTTTGATACCCACCCGCCGATTGAAGAAAGAATTAAAATTTTGCGCTCCATGTAATTCCTAGTCAGCTGGCTTGTCCAGCATCTCCCACGCTTAGAGATTCTGGATGCGTACATTTCATATACTTACCAGAATGACGAAAATAATAACGGTCATTTCCAAAGCAATATCTCGAGTCAGTAAATTACTTAATTTAGGCAGTGGGGAAACATGGCCCGGGGAAATTGCCTTGAAATTAGACCCTAATATCCTGGCGAAAATTTCTCCTGAAAATATTGTTTTAATTGCGGGAACTAACGGCAAGACAACGACGGCACTAATGATTAAAACAATATTGGAAAACGGTGGCAAAAAGATGGTGCACAATGCCAGTGGGGCAAATTTACTAAACGGAATCGTCTCCGCTGTTCTCATTTCCCCGAAAACTGATTGGGGTGTTTTTGAAATCGACGAGAATACTCTGCCTCAAGTCTTGAAATATGTTGAGCCCAGAGTAATTGTTTTACTAAACTTATTCCGCGACCAGCTGGACCGTTACGGGGAGGTGGACACCATAGCTGCCCATTGGAAAAAAGCCCTGGAAAATTACTCCGGCCAACTGGTCCTCAACGCTGACGACCCTCAAATTGCCGTCCTTGGAAACAAAAAGAGTGTCTATTTTGGTTTAGACAATCCAACTCTCTTCCAAAAAACTCCTGAGCACGCCATGGATTCTCAGTTCTGCCCTCACTGCGGACACAGACTGAAATACCAAGGCACCTATTATTCCCATATCGGTGTCTGGCATTGCCCAAGCTGCCAACTGGAACGTCCAAAACCAAGCATAACCGCGGCTAACTATCCACTGCCCGGAGTCTACAACCGGTATAACACTCTGGCCGCAATTGCTGTTGCTCGTGTTTTAAATCTTCCCGTAAATCTGGAAAATTTTTCGGCGGCCTTCGGTCGCCAGGAACAAATCGGAAACACCAGGCTATTTCTATCAAAAAACCCTGCCGGTTTTAACGAATCTCTCCGTACTGTCCTGAAAGCATTTGCAAGACCACCTCTTGCAAATGGCTCCCGGACGATCCAATTGCTACTGGTTTTAAATGACCGTATTCCTGACGGCCGAGACGTCAGTTGGATCTGGGATGTGGATTTTGAGATGATCCCCAAAAATATTTCTCTCGCCGCGTCCGGTGATCGGGCCTTTGACCTGGCTTTAAGACTCAAATACGCCGGACTTGAACCAAGGGTTGTTAAACTGGTTGACGGGGTCAAAAAAGCTGAAAGTATACTGGCCACCTATTCCGCCATGCTGGAAGTCCGAAAGATTTTAACCGGTAAAAAGATACTGTAAGGCAGTTTCAGACTGCTTTACACAACTCGCCTAACGGCCAAAACGAGCTCGGAGAGCGAGTTTTGAAACGAGTTCTGTGAAGAACCACGGGCAGAGCCCGTGGCTTCTTCACCAGAGTTCAAGCTTGGCTTGACCTGAATCCTGGCTTTGCTGCCATTTTACATACTTAATTATCTGTTTCTCGTCGATACCAACGGTGGAGACAAAAAATCCTGATGACCAAACAATGGTCTCTTTCCAGTACACCTGTTTTAGAAAGGCAAACTTCCTCCGGAGTCTCGAGGCAGTGGCCTGTTTTATTTGGCCAACCACATCGCAAACTGCATACTTGGGTGGAATTATTATTACGAGGCGCAAGTGGTCTGCTTGAAGGTTCTTCTCAACGATCCCAACTCCTGGCATCTTCTCCAACGCGTCAGGAAACAGTTTGTCTAGGCAGGCTCTCACGCCAGGATTCAGACTCCGTCGCCGATACTTGGGAATCCAAGTTACATGATACTCTGTTTTATATACTGAATGTCCGGAGAATCGGAGTTCCATTCTCTGATTGTACCGTATCGGCTCCGGGGCATTCCTCAACGGGCACAGCCCGTCGTTTCCTGCTTAATTCATGAAACAAAAAGAACTAAAAAAGAATCATTCTTTTCCAAAGAATGATTCTTCACTAAACCTAACAGTTTGTTGGCTCTATCCAGAACTAATGTCCACTTACGGCGACCGGGGAAACATAATCTGCCTCACCTGGCGCTGCTTTTGGCGGGGGATTACAGCCTCGATTATTCGCGTCGACCAAAAAACCACCGCCCGACAACTTTCATCTTGTAACCTTGTCTTTGGCGGTGGGGCTCAGGACAGGCAACAAGCCATCGTCATTCAAGATTTTCTGAAAAGAAAACAGCTTCTCAAAAATAAGTTCGAAGCGGGAGTGCCTGGACTTCTCGTGTGCGGAGCGCCACAGCTTCTTGGACACTATTACGAAACAGCCGATCGTAAAAAACTGCCGGGTCTTGGAATCTT
>CAZRUW010000020.1:0-3228 GCA_964603445.1 uncultured Gammaproteobacteria bacterium
AAGAGAAAACGAAAATAGGAATAGATGGGAATTACCGCGGAGATAGCCAGGCCCAAAATCAAGGGAACCAGCAGCCAAACCAAAAGAACCAGACGAACTTTTCTGGCCAGAAGCCAAACATACAGCAACGAGAAGCTGCCGAAAATGAGACCATAGAGGATTTTATTAACAAGAGTAATCCGTCCAACAATAAATTTGACTAGAGTCAGCGGCAGGGCTTTGGGATCAAAGCCGCCGACCACCTTACCCCACAAGGGCAAATTTGAAGACACGCCGGTACCTATGTGGAGCTGTTGCCAGAGAAAGGGAAACCAAGGCAACACCAAAAGAAGAGAGAAGAGAGAAGAGAGAAAAAAGCTCTTTTTGTCTTTTTTATATTTTGCCAGGAGAAAAAAAACAGGCAGCATGAACCAGGTAAGGTAGTCAGTATAGAGAGCTATCAGCAGAAAAAATCCGTATCTGAGCCATTTCTTCTCCAGGAAAAAATAGGCTGCTGCGGAAATGGCCATGGCGGCAAGAGCATACATTCTGGCTTCCTGTGAATAATAGACGGCCAAGGGATTGACAGCCAGAAGCAGAGCCGCCAACAGCCCGGTTTTTTTGCCGGCAACCCTTTTACCGATCAGGTAAACAAAAGAGACTGTCGCCAGACCGAAAAGGACGGACGGAAGCCGGCTGGCGATTTCACTATAACCAAAGAGCCCATCCCAAAACTTCAAAACAAGATGATAAAGCGGCGGGTGAAAATCGCCTAAAGCGTAGCCGGTGATCAGTTTCCCATAGGAATTTGTTCTGACAGCCAAAATTTCAATCGCCTCATCCAGCCATAATGATTGGTTGAGATTGATAAGCCGGATCCCCAGCCCGGTTAATAAAATTAAAGGCAAGAGGAATTTATGACTGCTTTTTAGAAAAGACATAGCCCTGACCCCGGCCAAGAAATTTTTTGGCCCACTCTTTAACAATCCATATCGGGGAATCAACATAAAATAGAACCGGCCCGCGTTCCCATTGGTCTTTGTTTTGAGCCAGAAACTCCCGGTATTGGGCAATCAATTTGTGCTGGTCAACCGCCGAAACGACGGAATAGGTAATTTTTCCTTCCCAAAAAAAACGTGTTTGTGCCTCCCCTTTCCAATTAGTGATAAAAAATTCCGAGGTGTAAAGAAGCGGATAAATCTTTGGGGTAATCTTCAAGGCGCTTTTTTCCGCTTCAAAAAACCAATGGTGATGAGAGAGCCCCGGTTGGCGGCGGGCTCCGGTCAGCCAATCGGTCAAGTTATAATGGGAAAATTCCATATCCTTGCCCCGTGAGGGGGTAGCGATATAACCCCGCCTGGCCACCCGGGACATTTCATCCATAACTAGGAAAGGATTGTAAAGATCTTCCAAAGTATGGGTGCACAAACATACATCAAATTCCTTATTCTTAAACGGCAGTGCCTGACGGCAGATATCCCGCTGGACAAAATGTTTGGCAGCTAATTTTGACGGCCAATACGGAGCTTTTTGTGGAGGGTAGAGATCAACCAGAGTGTCTACGGAAATCTCCCGGTGCTGGTTCAGACTGCCACCGATATCCAGCACCCGGTCGGCAGGTTTTATTTTGAGTTTGTCCTTCAGTTGCGCATCAGTCATCGAAATTTTTGTTCATTTAAAAAAGACCGCAGCACAGACGTGAATACAGCTGTATCATAAACCAGTTTGAAAGGAAAAAATTCGGGCACAGAGAATCTGACGGCCCCAAAAATCCCTTTGAACACGGCCAGCGCCGGACAGTAGCGCCAGAGATTATAGAGTTTTCGCAACCAATTTCCCGTCAGGAACTCGTTTTTGCCAAACCAGCGGGCCTGGCGCCAGATTTCCTGATAGGTCTCCGGGTTGCGGTGGTAATATCTGGCCCGCAGGGCCAAAGTCGCCATAATCCCCAATTTTCGCGCCAGCGACCAGTCATCAGTATAACCGACGCGGGTATCGAAACCGCGAACGGTCAGAAACTTGTCCCGGCGGATGGCCCGAAAAACATGGGACTGATCAGGAGGGAATTCGATGGATCTTTTTTCCACCTTGCGCAAAAGAGTTTTCAGAAGACGGTAGATGGGATGGGGATTTTTTTCAAAGTCCCGGGGTTCCATTTTGTCCGCCTGACGACCGAGATTCAGATTCCAACACCGGGCCAGCGGGGCATTTTTATTTAAGAGATATTCCTCTTGGCTGTAGGTCCCGATCGTTTGATCCGACTCAATCGGTGCCACCAGTTTGGCCACAAAATCCGGCGCAAATTCCATGTCGGCATCAACAAAAACCAATATATCCCCCTTAGCCTGACCGGCTCCCAGGTTTCTGGCCGCCCCCGGCCCCAAATGGTTTTGCCTGAATATCTTTATTCCAACACCCTGTCTCCTGACTTGTATCTCACTCCTTGTCTCCCGTATCTCGTCGAGCGTTTCATCGGTGGACCCGTCGTCAACCACAATTATCTCCATCTCCTTGGCTATTGTTTGCCTTGTCAAACTTGCCAGGCAATTACGAATGACTTCTTCTTCGTTGTAAACAGGGATGATTATTGAAATTTTCATAAAGATACTTCAATACACTAGTGTATTAGAGTGACCGAAACAATTCTTCATATTGTTGAGAGATCTTGTCCCAGGAAAATTTTTCGGCCTGGAGTCGGGGCTTGGTGCCCCAATCCGTGCTCAGGGCTTTTTCTAAAGCCGCGGAATATGCGGTGGTGTTTTCCGCATCGACGAAAAGCCCGGCCGGACCGACGATCTCCCGCCGCGGCGGATCATTCGAAGCAACCACGGCTTTGTTGGCCGCCATGGCTTCCAGAAAGACAATACCAAACGACTCTGTCCGCGGCGGAGCCATGGTGACCAGGTCGCTGGCCGCATAATATGCCGGGGTTTGATCGTGATTGACTAAGAGATTTAGATACCGTCCGGGCAGAAGTTTGGCCGCCAGAGAGTCCAATTCTTCTTTGAGGTTCCCGTTTCCCAAAACCACCAGACTCCCTTTGGCCAGTTGAGCCGCGGCCCTAATTGTCAAATCCACTCTTTTGCCCGGCTCCAAAGCAGCGACACAAAGAATAACCGGCCGGGGAAGCTTGATGGCAGCCGGCTTTACCTTGGCGGTAAATTTTTCCAGGTCAACCCCATTGGCAATTTTGGCAACCCTGACGCCAAAACCATTTCTCCTGACCCAGTCCGCCTGATAGTCAGTGAG
>CAZRUW010000021.1:0-3359 GCA_964603445.1 uncultured Gammaproteobacteria bacterium
GGGTAAATTTATGGTCAATCTCTCGTTCTTCAACTTTTTGCGCCCCGTCTTTGAATTGTTCATCTTCTCCCAAGTCGTCAGCGTCTTGGGCCTCTTCTTGAATTTTGTCCAAAGAAACTTCTGTGTCCTCAAGGCCGGGTAGCAACTCCTGCAGTTTTTCTAGCTCAACTTTATGAATAATTATTTCTGGTAGTTTTTTGTTCCACTCTGCCTCGAGTGAACTTCTTGTTTCAAGAACAAAATTAACAATGGTCTGGTGGTCAGTTTTTAGTTCTCGTTGTAGCCGATTTGATAAAAAATGGACAATTTTTTCCAAAGTCCCGGCGATGGCAAAAGAAGAGCTAGCTAATATTTTTCGATAGACCAATTCCATCATATTTCTTTGGGTTGCTCTTGTTGAGGCCAGATAAGGCCGTCGAAGATAATCACTCACAAGGTTGTACAATTCCATTTCATCATCATTGGGAGCAAAGTCCTCGGTAATACTGAATCTATTGGTAAAAGAAACTAGTCCTCGAACTTGCTTCCGTAAAGTTCTAGTAAGAATCCCCCCGGAAAGAGTTTTGTTTACAGGGTCAAGACTTCCCATCAGCCGATTCTTTAATTCTTTTAAGGTATCATATTTTTTTTGACGAACAACCGGGTTTACAAAGAGAGTTTTAAAAGAAAAATCAGTACCTAGATAATTTTCGTCAATAAAACTTGTTAGTCCAAAAAGTTCCATTAAGTTGTTCTGTAGTGGCGTAGCAGTCAGGAGAATCTTTGGTTTGCCTTTAATTGCCTCACGAATAAGTTTTGCTGTTTTATTTCCTTTGCGCCAAACATTTCTCATCCGGTGTGCCTCATCAATAGTAACTAAATCCCACGCGACTTCCTTGACATAAATATCGTTACGAGAGGCAAAGTTATGCGAAGCAATGTAAATATTACTTTCGTGAAGCGGATTACTTTTATCTTTTTCTTTTTGGAGTCGTCTAAAAGAGGAACTGTCAAGAATAATACTTGTTAAATTGAACTTGTCTAACAACTCTTCTTGCCATTGTGTCCGGAGTGATGCCGGTACCAATATCAAAATATGATTTCTACCCTCTACCCACAACTGATTAATAATGAGACCCGCTTCAATAGTTTTTCCTAGTCCTACCTCATCAGCCAAAATTGCCCCACGAGAGAGTGGACTTTGAAAAGCAAAAATAGCCGCGTCAACTTGGTGTGGATTAAGATCGATGTTTGCTGACTTAATACTTTCATTCAATTTTTCAGGATCAGAAAGAGGTTTTTTCTCTGTTAACTTATGAGCCAAATAGAGTCGTAGAAGTTTTGACATAAATTTAAGATTGTTGTAGCTTGATTTTACTGCGAATCGGCAAAGTAGCATAGTACTAAAGTAAAACGGGCGAAAATTTCCCCAGCTGGTGGCCGAAGGCTAAGATGGGGGGCCGCCGTGAGGCGGCCCTACCTCTTTAGGATAGAAATTCTTTGCGGCAATTCATTTTCCCCTTTAACCCCTTTTTCTTGCCGCAAAGAGATTGGATCTTTGGTAAAATAGGTCCGAGTTAAGTAATAAACTGACTCCCAACCCAGACCAGGCGAGGCGGCGCGAAGCGCCGCCCATTGATTCACGGCCTCCCCCCGCGCCAGACGGTTTTGAAGAACACATTAAGGAACTTCCGGCGGCAATTTACCCACTTGTAACCTATTTTGGGAATGATAGATTTAATTTGCGTGTAAGTTTTTCGATTCCTTTTTTAATGGCCGTCTTGGGTAATTTGAGGAATCGAGTTACACGCAACCAGGGCGGCCATTTGAATGTATGGAACAAAAATTCTTTCTTTACGCACGCAAGTCGACCGATTCGGAAGAAATGCAAGTTCTGTCTATCGAGGCTCAACTTGCCGAACTGCGAGAATTTGCCGCAAGAGAAAGCATTTCAATTTCCGAGGAATTTATTGAAAAACAATCGGCCAAAATTCCTGGTCGGCCCATTTTCAATTCCATGATTGAAAGAATTGAAAAAGATGAAGCAAGCGGAATTTTGTCCTGGCACCCGGATCGCCTTGCGCGAAACAGTATTGACGGTGGCAAAATTTTATACCTAGTTGATCAAGGCATTATTAAATCTCTTAAGTTTCCCCAATTTTGGTTCGAAGCCACCGCTCAAGGAAAATTTATGCTCTCACTGGCTTTTGGGCAGTCCAAATATTATGTGGATTCTCTAAGCGAAAATACTAAAAGGGGATTGCGCCAAAAAGTGCGCCGGGGAGAAATGCCAGGTCGTGCCCCCGTTGGTTATCTTAATGACCGCAGAACCAAGGAAATTGTTATTGATAAAAAGCTGGCTCCGGTCATTTCCCAATGTTTTGCCATGTTCGCCACAGGAAACTCTCGGATTTTAGATGTGGCTCACTTTTTGGCAGATAATGGAATCAAAACCAAATCTGAAAAAATCCATCAATCCAACTGGGTAACCCACGTTATTTTGAGCAACCCCTTTTATTACGGTCATTTTCGCTTCCTAGGAGAAGTCTATGAAGGAATCCACCAGCCAATCATTTCCAAGAAACTTTTTGATCAGTGCCAAAGTGAGCTGGCTAAAAGAAGTTTCAAGTGGAGAAAAAGAAAAGAGAGAGTGCCTAAACCATTTGTAGGACTTTTTCGTTGCGGTGAGTGTGGCATGATGATTACCGGAGAGCAAAAGACTAAATATTACAAACAAACCGATCGTCATGCCACCTACACCTATTACCGGTGCACGAAAAAGTCCAAACTTCACCCCGATTGTCACCAACCCTTTGTCCGGGAAGAAGAACTGGACCGCCAGCTCAGTGATTTAATTCAAAAAGTTTCTTTACCGGCCGATTGGAAAGACCAAATGTTGGCTTTATGGGAAAAAGACAAAGTAGAAGCTTTCCAATCCGCCCAGGTTTTTGTTCAAGCTAAGCATCAGCAAATTTTAACCATTAATCAAAAGTTAAAATTTCTCACCGATTCCTATCTTGATCAAACTCTTGACCGTGATGACTATTTAGAACAAAAAAATTCTTTAGTCAGTCAGAAGAAAACTTTAGAGGGGGAAATCAACGACCTTGAACAAAAACAAAATGATTGGCTCGGACCTTTCAAGGAATGGATTCTTGAGGCCTCAGAAGCGCATCAAATTGCCGCCGGAAAAGACCTAAATACCAAAAAGGTTCTTGCTCTCAAAATCTTCGGCTCGAACCTCGTTCTTCAAAATCGTCTGGCGCGGGGGGAGGCCGTGAATCAATGGGCGGCGCTTCGCGCCGCCTCGCCTGGTCTGGGTTGGGAGCGGGTGACGGGAGTTGAACCCGTCTCTCTACCTTGGGAAGGTAGCATTGGGC
>CAZRUW010000022.1:0-19650 GCA_964603445.1 uncultured Gammaproteobacteria bacterium
CCGCATTTGGTTTTGTGGGAATTTTAAGATATTCCTGATAGCTTAAATTGGCGCCGGCGATATGTTCATTTTCTGAATTTTCAAAGCTTTCGGTTCCACTGGTTACTCCGGCAACGGAATCAATTGTTCCGCCGACACTATCGCCAAAGAGGCCAACTTTGTTCTGATCGGCACCAATGCCAAAGGCATAATATTTGATAAACCTGACGGCGCAAAGAGCGTCTTGTATCTCGGCCGGATATTTAGTGGGCGCGATGCGGTAATCGACCGAAGCAACAATAAAACCGTCGTTTACCAAAGGCAGAAGGACTCTGGTAACACCTGCATCCATTTGTCTTTTATCTCCGCCGACAAACCCTCCCCCATGAAAATAAATTACCACACCCTTTTTACTCCCGGGAACTGTGGGCTTATTGGAATATAAATCCAGTTTAAGCGGGGTTCCTCCGGCGTTGCAGTAAGTAATATCCTGGGCCATCGAGACATTTTGGTTTTGAGTAATAGCGGGAAAACCCATATTTGGGCCCTGAATAACGTTTGTCCAGTTAACCGAAACCCAATTAAGGTTAATGTTATTTTTGTAATTGGTTAGGAGGTAGTTGGGGATTACTCCAGGATTTGATGCGGATACCAAAGGCAGGTTTTGCCCGGGAGGTCCTCCTCTTTTATTCTGTGGCGCCATGAATACAAAAAGCGCTATCAGAAGGATTAGAATTAGCGGTATAAGCAAAAGTTTGACAAAACCTTTGTGGTTGTTAAACTCTTTGGACATTAGATTAAATATATACCCACCAAACTCAGGTTTGCAAGTTTAAGTTTGGCATCAGTTGAAAATTATCGGCCAGTAAAGTATCCAGCTCCACAAAGAATAAAAATTGCCAAGATGATTTTAGATGATAAAACTTATGATGAAATTGCTGAAAAAATTGGAACTAGTACGGCTACAGTGTCAAAAATTGGGCAAGTGATTAAATACGGTAAGGGATCATTTCAAAAAGAGTTTGGAGGTGAGAAACATGGATCCTAATTTTAATTTTACTTTAGCTGCCTTCCAATTTCTTGCTGGAGGAATGGGTGGATTAATCCGTGGTTTAGTGGGAATTTACAAATCTTATTCCGCTAACCCAACGGCTTTTAAATTTGACTGGAAATTTTTTGGTATCTCCATTTTTATTTCCGTGGTTACTGGTCAAATGGCAGGAATTGTTTTTAATTCTGACTGGAGGTCATCATTACTGGCTGGGTACGCCGGCTCTGATTTTCTGGAAAGCTTGTACAAAATTAAATTTTCTAATCTTGTAAAAGGTTAGTCTCGTAGCGTTGTAAAAATGTTAAAGTTACGCGTCCCGTTCTTGATTTCTTGGGTTCAGATAGTTTATATTAAAAACATATGCAAGATACACGAATGATTGAAGGATTGGCAGAAGGACTTAAATGGACCACTGAGGGAGCCCCCCGCGATCACTTTAAAACTTCTGAACGTGTGGTGCCTCCGGAAAAAGTTGGTAAAAACGAATGGCCTTTTACTGCCGAATGGCAAGAGACTGTTCGTGGTTCAGAAATTCCCGTGACTTTTCCCCTTCAAGAGGATCTTTTTGCTCAAGCTGTAGTTCGTCTTCACCCCGAATGGGTAGACGAGAAAAAGCCCGCCCGAGAAGCCGTCGCCGCTTATGCTCGAATGTTAGGAATTCCTGACGATTCAGATAGGGAAACCGTCGCTTACGCCTTAGGATTGGCTGATGCCGTTTCCAAAACCAAGGTCGCCCTGCAAGCTGACGATCCAAAGACGTGGACTAGAGTAGAAACTTCATTCAAAGGAAGAGAGCACGTTACCATTTCATATAATCCTCCTACTGCTGAAGCATTAAATGCGGTTAGAACTCTTGATAAAAATGAAGATCAAACAAATAGAAACCCCCTAACCCATGCTTTGCGCTTGGGAAAACCAGCCCGTCAATACATAGAGGAAAATTTTGGCGGTAATCCAGTAGGTCTAACTGCCAATGAAAGAATAACAGTTGCGGATCAGTTGCAAAGAACTGCGGTAAGTAGAAGTGTCAGTCGTAGCGCCGACTTTTACGAAGAGGGTTTAAGTAGTGTTCAAACGGCCGTGAACTCCGTTGGAGAACAGCTAGGAACAAGACTTGAAGAATGGCTGCCGATGGCTAGAACATTAGAAGAATTAACAATTTTTTATACTTTTTGCGCAGAAAATCTTACAGGCGAAGAACCCTTTGTTCCTGTTTTAACTGAAAAGTTCAACGGTCGTTTGGTGGAATTGGTAAAACCCTTTACAGAAAAGAGTGTTTCTCCGGAAAATCTTTTGGCGGTACACGAACAAGGTGCTTTAGCCAGAGGTGGTGATAAACCCGGTTATTATCACGCAAGAGAAGTGGCACAAAGAGATCGCGCTCTTGATGATAATCCATAGGAAACAAAAGGCGGATAAATAAAATTCCTATGATATAATACGAACATGGGATTACTACCTGCGCAACCAGACGTTAATTTAAAGGGTCCGGAACAATTACAGGCAAATCGCCGACCAATCGAAACATTTTTTGTTGTTAAAGCCGATCCCGATCATCCAACCTATACAGCAGACAAAACAGTGGCTATTCCTTTAGTTAACGGAAAAAGTGGATTAGTTGCCGCAATTGACGGTGTTGGTAGTGGTAAAGAAGATTCGGTTAAGGCCGCAGAAATTATGCAAAAAAAATTAATGGCATGGCAACAAAATATAATTGCCGTACCCAGAATAAATCAAGGCGCAGAAATGTTAAGAAATAGTATCCTTGAGGCAAGCGCAGAAATAAAAAAATTACAGGCTGAATTGAAAAATTCCAATGTTGACACAACGGTGAGCGCTGGTTTAGTTTGTGCAAGTCTTGATGGAAAAAGAAGATTTTTCGTTACGGCTAATGTTGGTGATTCAAAGGTGTTCACCTTCGAACCAAGTCAAGGTGAAAGTGGTCTAATACCGCGTACAAAAGACGATTCCCTCGTTCAAGCGCTGGTTGATAGAGGTATGTTGGCGCCTGAAGATGCTTTCGAACATCCTCAAAGAAACGTGGTTTTTAGAACCGTAGGATCAATCCACACCCCAGACCAAGTAACAATTAATGTGAGTGAAATTCCAGAGGGAAAAACAGTAATTGTTCTTGCTGTCTCTGACGGAATTACTGACAACATCCATCCCGAAGCGTTTCCGATCGTTGTCAAAGAGGAATTCCAATCCACTTTTGACCACACAACAAACAAACCGAATCTTAAAGCATTTGCTAATGGCATTCAACAAAGAGCTCTTAATATTATGGGGCAATCATCTAGCCACGCAAAATCAGACGATCGGTGTGTTGCCGGAATGAGAATCTAATAGTAAGACCTATTTGAACCGTTACAATTTTGAGGTAAAATTAAAACAGTCAAATTGCAAATAAGTTATGGCTACAGAAGATAAGGCTGTTGTAAGATCGTCACCTACAGAATTAGATCAAAACACCGAACGGGTTGCCTACCAACTCGAAACCCAAATAATAGGAGCTACTAGAATTCCGTTTGTAGATAAAAATGGTCGGTTGAAGGCGAACACGCCAGGTGCTTCTCAAATTGCTATCATTACCACCAACACACCGCAAGAATTGGATTCGACCTCCAAAGCAATGATGGGATTAGCCCGGAGAGGGATACATGGATGTGGGAAATTGGATAACGTTCTCTTTGTTGATTGCGGCGGTCCAGTTAGTGAACATTTTCCTCAAATAAAATTTAGTGAAATGTTTGAGAAAGATCACATGATGTTTTATCGAGATGGATTCACCATTGGTACTTTAAGAACAGTCCTAACTGCTGTTCGGAACGCGGGGGTTGATATCAAAGAATATTTACCCGTTACCGAAAAAGAACAAACAGAATTATTTTACGCAACGGGGGATCGTGAGTACGGTGCGGAATTAGCCCGGAGAATGATTCCGCGAATTACCAAGGAATTAGCCATGGCTAAAGATCCTATCCATTTGTTCCCGATCTTTGCTTTTGGACAGGAAAAACCGGCGGAAACCTTCGTGGTTCTTGAGGAAATCACAGGCTGGAACAGCGAGGGCACAACTGAAGGTTTTGTTGGTCCTTGGGGAAGCACCTTTGTAATTCCAAGCCAGACTCTAAGTGTCTTGGAAAAACAAGATTCCGGAGTGGTCAATACGCTTCGAACCATGTGGTCATCATCAGGGTATCCTCTCAGACTTGAAGGCCACCGTTTAGCAGCTTTGCAAACTTAAACGAGGACGCTGTTTGATCCAGGTCACCAGTCCCTGTTCGGATTTCTCCAAAATCAGCGGCGGCGATACGCATTTCCAGAGAATAAATCTTGGTACTATCTGGCGAGAAAAAGTAATAGCCAGTTAAGTTAACTTCGTTGGGGGTGCCAAAGTTTTCGGAATGAAGGTCAACTTTTATGGCATTTTGTCCGTCTACATAAGCGTTCCCTATCCCCTTTGGTGGTAATGGGCCAGGAGGATAATTTAGAAAATTCAAAAGGTCAGAGTAAGGTTTGCTCGTCTGACTGTTGTAATTTTTTACCCAACCAAAAGTTAGACGATACACGGTATCTTTACTTTCAAGCCAAACATAACCCTGATCCGGCAGCTTTTCCTGCTTTGTTTGTTTCCAACCGGGCGGGTATTGGAAGGAAACCGTGCCATCGCTAAAAAAGCCTGATCTGACGTCAGGAGCTTTAGTAAAGAAATAAGCGGCGACAGAAACAGATGTAAATAATAGAATTCCCAGAATAATGACAAGAACATTTCCCTTTCTTAACCACATATATCTACTATGGCAAATACCCTCGAGAAAAGCAATCAATAGCTTCCATCTTTGAAGAATTAGACGGCATCAAAATATATCCGGGGGAACTTTAAAGAACTGTTACCTGGCTCGGCCTCTTGAAAACGAACAAGTATTGGGTCCAATTTTTCTGACTGGCCCGATTGTTGACAGAGAATATTCTTACTAGAGAACCAAGCTCTATTTTTGAACTTGCGAGCACCACTGGCTTTGCCAGTGGGTGAAGCAAGCTCGAAAAGAGGCTCTGTGTCCAAAAGATACCTCATAGCACTGCCGCGAGGAGTCTCATTTCAATATTTTTGAGTCTAACTGTTTTGCTAATTTTAGGAAATAATTTTCCAAGTCATTTTGGTCAAAAGGAACTAACATTTTTGGTTCTTCTTTCATGGATAAATCTTTAACCCGCATGAACTGACTGGCAAGTGAAACAGGATCAATGTGCCAATCAAATTTAGCCTTAGCGTCGAGGATTAGTTTATCGAACGAATAGGCCTCTCGTTTTAAGATCAAGTATAAGTCAATATAATCACGCGGACGTGGATTCATATAAATCGTATGGAGTTTATTAGTGGCAATATCATAAAGACTATCGATTTTAAGTTTATTTAAATGTTGTCCTTTGGCAATTTGGGGGAAAGGGTAATAATTAAAATCTACTTTTAGTTTTGTCCCGTCGTCGTAATTTAAATAAAAACTATACAACCCTAGAAAATTGACCTCTTCAATATTTTTAATACCCAATTTAGAGGAGACCTTTCTTAAATAAATCCTAATTGAATTTTGGCTAACTTCTTCTTTTTCGGTAAAAAGATCAATATCAAGAGAGAGACGATGTTGGAGGTAAATTTGAGCCAAAGCCGTACCCCCTGTCCAATAGAAGGTGGAGACTATTTTTGGTTCGTTGGAAACCAGTTCCAAAAATTGAGATTGTTTGGAAGTGAGTATGTTTTTTGCCATAATAGAAATTCGATCGCTCTTGCTTTATAGGGGTCAAGCCTATTTTTAATTTTTCCCCAGTTTAATTTTAGCTCTTTTCTGTCAAGTTTTTCACCGTCGAGGCCATAATTGATGAGTTGAGTCAGGCGCCAGAGTTTGTATTCCTTTGGGTATTTTTTTTTGAATTTTTTTTCGTCTGTAGACCAGTTATGCATAACTTATTTTACCATTTTTGAGGCAAAAATTCAGCAGCCCTGTTTATCCTGAAGAATTGAAGGGATGTTTACCCTGCTCCGCCAGCTGGCGGAGGAGGGAAGACACTTGTCCTGAGTTTATCGTTTACACCGAGCTTGTCGAAGTGAAGGATTCGAACTTTTGGTGCTCAAAACAAGTTATTTCTTAAGGCAAGCGGCTAAAACCTCAGAGTTTCTTAATAAAACCGTGCGGTTGGTAGTGTAGCTCAGACCATTATTTGGGCTGGTTTCGAAACCAAGATAAATAATTTGTACCTTTCGTTCTCGCAGTTCGGCCACAGCTGGTTGCAAGTCAGAATCAGAACTGGCGAGAATGGCGCAGTCGAGAATTTTCTTGGAGGCAAAAGAGACTAAATCAACAGCGATCTTGACGTCAACGCCTTTCTCTCTGAAAACAACCTTACCTCCGACTTTTTTGGCCCCGACATTGCCGGCAATGACAAATTCAAAGCCTTGATTAGTTAGGTTATTTCGCACACCACGCTGGAATTTTATGAGTTCCTGGGATTTTTCCCTAGTCTCGGGATGGAAATGTAGTCTGGAGACATAAAAGATCTTTCTTTTAATTTTGAAACCTTTTAAAGGTTCGGTAAGGAGCTTTTGGAGATCCATTTTGGCCAGGTCTATTTTGCTTTTATCAACGTGTTCAACCTTGAAAACCTCTCGCACTAAAAAACCTCAGCGGGTCTTTTGGACACTAGCTGAGGCGTTTATAACATGATTTTATAACAGTCGTTAAGACCAGTCAACAGTTTGTCATGGATTGTTGAGACCTGCTAAGTTTGCAGCCCTGTTTACCCTGAGGAATGAAGGGGATGTTTACCCTGAAAATTTCAAGAGAAACTTTTATGGGGAACACATTCGAACTTTTTACGCATAAAATTGTTAAGTGGCTGCGTGTCCGTGGGGGTGAAGTTGTTCCAGTTTTTTTACACGATCCTCAATTTGGTTAATCTTCACTGTTCGACCATTTAACATGGTTTGTTCTTCTCGAACTGTCTTTAACTCTCCCATAATTTCATCCTTCATTTGAGCAAGATCGTTACGGATTTCGTACAAAAGAGCTTCTTTAAAAGAGTCAAGCGCAGTTTTTAGCTCTTGGATGACAACGCCTCGAACTATTTTTTGGATAACATTTTCGTCTGCCATGATAATTTCATACTATTCACTTGACGGCTAGATTGCAAGTAGGAAGTTTGAAGCTAAATTTTCTCTGCAGCCCTGTTTACCCTGAAGAATGAAGGGGATGTTCACCCTGAAAATTTCAGGAGAAATTTTTATGGGGAACACATTCGAACTTTTTACGCTTGATCTTCTGTTTTTGTTTGATCGGTGGAATAATACAGGTGTGACTAATGAGGAATTAAAAGAGAAGGCAGAGAAGTTTTTTAAAGACCATTCGTCAATCCATTGTCCCGCTTTCCCGCATGATAAAGTTTATCTCAATTCGAAAGGTCTGAACCATTTGTTTTATAAAGGAGGAAACAGGGCGAGGACACACAAGGAGGTTTCTGTTAGGGTTGAACTTTTGGATCGGGCACTCAAACTCTTAAAACTTATGCCCTTGGCTCAGGAAGAAGATTTTATTTATAATCACCTCGCTGAAAACCCCTGGCTCTTAGCCAGTGGGTTGAAAGCGAAGGATTACAAGCTTCTTCTGGCAAAATATTAGCAGAAAGCTTGCCGGGGTTTTCGTGAGGTTCATTAAACTTCCTTTTGAAAACTCCGGGCTTTTAGCCCGGAGAAGTTTATATTGAAGAGGATAAAAAGAGAAAGAAAGTTACTTTTTGGGCGTTCGAAGGAGTTGTCGAAGGTAAAAGAATTAAAGTCATTGTGCGCCGTAAGGGAAATAATGGCAATAATCTTTTTTGGAGTGTTATTCCTGCTTGGAGAAAACCAAAATTTGGTGAGAGAAGAAATTCGAAAGGAAATCTTTCGGGGGTTTAGCTTGCCTGTCTTCGGCTTGGCTTTTGGCCGAATAACCCTTGCGAGTCACAGGCAGATATTATTTTACTCCAACCAAAGCCGTTGTCAAGACTTATAGTATTTAGCAGGGTGGTAGGAATAAGAGTTTGCTCGTCCTCGCTAACGTTCGGCCTGCGCTTCCTCTTAGTTTTGTTCGCTGCGCTCGCAAAGATCGAACCATGCCTTCGGCAGGGTCCAATCCTAAAACACCCACTGAATTTTTCCAGCACAAAAGTGCTAGAAAAAGTTCAGCAGCCCTGGATGGAACGTATTCGAACTTTTTACGCACAAATTTATACAATGCAGTAGAATAGAAATAATGGAAACAGGTGAAAGTATTTTAGTTGAAGGCCAAGATTCTGAGAGGAATGTCCCACTGGGGTGGACAGATGTTACTCCAGAAATGGGACAACGAACAAGGGAGTTAATTGCATCTGAACCAAATTTGGGGAAACTAAAACCAATTAGAGTTTTGGAACACTTAACTCCTAGCACCGATTCTGGAATAATATTATTCCCCGGAGGGTTAGATCAGGCCACCGATGATGAAGCCATGGCGATAGGCCAAGAACGGAGCATGTCAGTATTCCATTTAAAATATCCGGCCGACTCCAGTTTTTCTATTAGAAGAGAAGTCGCTCAGATTTTAGATCATACAGAGGCGAGAGGAATTAAAAAATATCATATCGTGGCGGGATCTTGGGGTGGTATACCAGCACTTAATGCTGTTTATAATCTGTTACAGGAAGGGACGGCTGAAATAGAATCTTTATTTATAGTTGCTGCTGCTCTTCAGCCCTCAGATTTAACAACAATGGTTAGAGAACTTGGTTCCGGTATCGTTTACCCCGCCTTGAAATTAAAATCATTAGCTTTACCCGGACGGCAAATTGCGTCGAGAATTTCTAGGGGTGTTCCTGATTTTCAATACGATGACCCAGTTATTCGGCAGAAATTAGCTTGTTTACCAACAGTTATATTGGTGCCGCCTGGTGGAAAAGATTGGTGGGTAGACGCAAGGAGGAGCCAAAATAAATACTTTCCTAACGCACGGGTAGTTGAGTACCCTGCGTACACAAACTTAGTTGGAAAGGTGAGAACACTGGGAGGTCATAGTTCGGAAGCGGCCATTGGCGGAATAAGAGAGATTGAAAAAGCCGCTATTGATAATCCAGGATTAGTTCCACCAGTTCCTTCTGGTTTCCGATTAGTTAGGTAATGAGGTTCGATTTTTCACTCCGCTCTGTACTAGTTTGATATATTTCAGCAGCCCTGGATGGAACGTATTCGAACTTATTACGCTCATATTGTTGTATAATTTGTACAATGTTCCGTGATCCAATAGAAAATTCTCAAATCAAGACTTTGTACCAGGCTCTTCCAGTTTTGGATAGTAGCGTCATTGTTCCTAACTTATGTAGTGAGGAACAAATTAATCGGTTTGAGCGGAAACTTCCTGGTTATATGAAACAACTTGTTTCGTCAAAGAGTGACCTTTTAGATCCTTTTTTGGGAGAAGGAAGGAAAAGAAATGTTGTGACTATGGAATGGTTGAAAGAAAAATTTGCGGATATTGGATATGAAAACTATGATAGAGTGTTGGGTAATATTTATTACCCACCGTTGGAATACGCAATTTTTTTAGGGGCGGTTCATTTGATGCAAGAGGAAACTGGGCCAATTTCTTTTTGAACTTGCGAATACCACAAGTTCTACTTGTGGATGAGCAAGCTCGAAAAGAATACTTGGCGAAGCCGTGTCGTAAGAAACCACGGGCTTTGCCCGTGGAGTTTCATATTGGAGTGGGGGGAATTTGGTGGGTGATCTTTTTGGATCCTTTACTTTAGAAGCTGGAGTCGCCTTGGGTTTCATTTTAGGATCGGGTGCGGGAGGTCCTAGAGATCGAATGGTTTTAAGAAAAATATCAATAGATAAGATTAGGGAGAGGAATAGCACGGGGAGTCTGAAAGTAGAATTTGAACATGGACATAAGATGATGCATCGTGCATTGGAGCTTGGATTTGGTGCGGATACCGTAAATTTGGCTCAAAATTTTCGCTTGCCGCAAGGATCGTCCGAGTCAAATGCAAATCTTATCAACCAATTGAAAGTTGTTGCCGCAAATTTGCCGCTTTTTACACATTGAATTGGTGGTTTCAATCAAACAAAGCTAAAAGTTCGATTCCTTCCAAGGGTATATTAAATCTGAAGCTAGGAGATTTTCTCTTTCGTGCCTAGAAATTCAGCAGGGGTGGATAGAATCGAACTATCGTTGCGCGTTTTGGAGACGCGCGTCCTGCCACTGAACGACACCCCTTCGTTTCGATTTTATCATTTTACTGGTTGTTTTCCCAGAAATATTGCCGAATAATAAACTAAACAATTATCCCACGGTCGTATAATAATTGTTTGATTGAAATATGGTGGGCCGGAGAAGGATTAAATCTGGGAGTAAGGTTAAGGGGAAAATTGTTCCCTTAACGTGGGAAGTGTTGAAGCTTATTGGCGCTGTTACCCTGATTGGCGGGGTGATGATGGTGCCGGCGACGGCAATAGTAGTGACTCCAGTTTTGAAGTTTGCTAAAGAGAAAATGGAGGAAAACGAGGAATTGAAGAATACCAAGTTTGATAAGGTGCGGCTGTGGTTAATTTTGCACCGATTGGAGAGACAAAAAGACGTGGAGATTTCGGAAACTGCGGGAGGGGAGACGACGGTTAAACTGACAGAGAAAGGCAGAGTTCGTTTCCTGAAGTACAAATTGGAACAGATGCCACAGAGTTTTGCCAAAAAGAACTGGGACGGAAGATGGCGAATTATTGTTTTTGATGTCCCGGAAAAGGAGAGAGGGAAACGGGACAATTTTCGTAATTTTCTTAACAGCCTCAAGTTTTATCAGCTTCAAGAGAGTGTGTACCTGGCACCATACCCATGCGAGAAGGAAATTGAGTTCTTAAGACAATATTACGGTTTGGGAAAGAAAGTTCAGGTCTTGGTTTCTTCGGGTTTGGAAGATGACAGTGCTTATAAGGCCTATTTTGGCGTAAGTTAGTTGACCAAACAATTATTCCACGGTCGTGGGGTAATTGTTTGGTGGAGGCTGGCAGGGAGATTGGCTTGGGGGGTGAATTTGGGGGTGAATTTGGAGGACGATTCTTGGACTGTTAAAATAGAGACAATGATGAAGCCTGTTGGGACTAAAAATGAGAAAACGCCACTAGTCCTTCTTCATGGGTGGGGGAAGCAGAGTGAAGACTATCAGGAGTTAATAAAGTTAATTGAGTTAAACAAGAAATACAAAGTCTATGCGCCGGATCTGCCGGGGTTTGGGGATGAACTTGTAGAAAAACCGATGGATTTGGCGGGTTATGCTCGCTGGTTGGAGGATTATCTTCAAAAGGGCAAGATTCATAAGGCGATTTTAGTGGGTCATTCGTTTGGAGGGAGGGTGGCAATTAAATTAGCAGTTAGAGAACCGGAGCTGGTCAGCAAATTAGTATTAATTGATGCCGGGGGGATTGAGAGGAAAACGAAGTTAATTAAGCTAATTGAGTTAATAAAGTTTATTAAGTTGGATACGGGGTTGGGAAAAATTGGGGGGAGGGAAATCTGGAGAAGGATTTTTGGCTCAGGAGACTATTTGAGGGCGACGCCTTTAATGCGGGAAACACTGAAAAAAGTGGTGGCGGAAAATTTGGAATCGGAACTTCCTGAAGTTGGGGCGCCTACTCTTATAATTTGGGGAAAAGATGACCACACCACACCACTTTGGCAGGGGGAATTAATGCACAGGTTGATCAAAAACTCTGAACTGGTGGTGATTGACGGAGACCATGGAATTCCATATCGAAAGGCGAAGGAAGTGGCGGTGGTAATTTTGGAATATTTGGAGCGAGATACAAGATTCAGGACACAGGATACAGGTAAGGAAACAGAATAAAGGGAATCTTGTATCTTGGATCCTGTATCCTGAATCTGAGGCCGATGTTTTTGCTACAAGTAATCATTAATGTTTTGTTCACAATGGTGGTGGTTCACCAGGTTCTCTATTGGGTCTATCTCTGGCAGCTTAAAGAATACCGGCTGGACCGATTCCGGGCCGGGTTGCGGACACGTGAGGATTGGATCAAAACGTTTTTGGAAAGCTATGATTTGACCCGCTGGTTTCGGCCCAAGTTAACCATACGCTCGTTGGTCTCGGTTTTGGCGGGAGTGCTAGTATCTCTTCCCCCGATATTTATGACGGATATCATCCTCAAGGCGGGATCGATTCTTCTTAACCCGTTATCGACGGCCTTGTCATTGGCAATTGTTGCTCCCATGTTTTGGATCTGGAAAAACGAGACAATAAAAAGAGCCTCTTACAAAATGCGTCATTTCAAGGGGAAAGTGATTGGAGTGACCGGGAGCTACGGGAAGAGCATGACGAAGGAGATGCTCACAAGAGTATTAAGTATCAAGTATCAAGTATTAGGCACACCAAAAAATACTAATTCCGAAATTGGGATTGCCTTGACAGTGCTGAATGAACTGAAAGGGGACGAAGACTTTTTTGTGGTGGAGATGGGAGCATATAAGAAGGGAGAGATTGCCAGGTCTTGCCAGATTGTTCAACCGGATTTTGGCATAATTACGGGTATTGGTGATCAGCACCTGGATCTTTTTGGGAGCCGGCAGGCTATTCGGGAGGCAAAATTTGAGTTAATTGATTCTTTGGAAGATAGAAAGAACGGTTTGGTGGCAGAGGAAGATTTTTCTTTGACAGACGCGAAGGACATTAAAATGTTTCGGGATCACGTGGAATTTGTTTTCGAAGGACAAAAATTTACGGTTCCGCTTTTGGGCAAAAATCTGGTACGTAATGTCATCGCAGTGATTAAAATGGCGGGAAAACTTGGTCTTTCGCTGACGAATATTGCTGACGGAGCGGCGAAGTTGGACCCGAAGAGAGTCTATCCGCGGCTGGTGACAGGAAAAGAAGGATTAATAATTATTGTTAACAGCTATAACTCCAGTTTAGAGTCATTTTTATCAGCTATTGATTATTTAGATGTATGGGATGGTTTTTACAAGGTGGTGGTGACGCCCGGTATGATCGAATTGGGCGAAAATTCCCGTGAGGACCATCGGAGGGTCGGTGTAGAGTTAGCAAAAGTTGATGAGGTATTGGTGACCAAAGCCAGTTATTTTTCTGAACTTAATATGTCTGGGAAAGCCAAGTTGGTGACGGATTACACCAGGTTGAAAAGAGATCTGAACCGTTTGGCCGGGAAGAAGACAGTGATCCTTTTTCAGAACCGGGTTCCAATGGAAGCAATTGATGCAGTAAAACATGATCAATTAATTGATTGAGGATTAATATAACGATGTGTATCAAAAAAATGACTAATCCTTTCAAGTTGGTGGCGATTTCCCTGATTCCCAATTTTAAGTTTCAGGAGGTTTTGTTGTCCTTGAAACTTCTTTTGAACCCCGGTAACTATTTTGACCAAAAACCGGTAGCAAAATTGGAAAAAGAATTGGGAGATTATCTGGGCCGGAAACATGTTCATCTTTTTGAAAGCGGGCGGGAGGCGGAATATTTTTTACTGAAAGCGATGGGGATTGGTGAAACATACAAGGACAAGATGCAGGATTCAAGACACAAGACACAGGTAAAGGAACGAGGGAAGGGGAGGCAAGAGACGGGAAAAGACGAGGTAATTATTCAGGCTTTTACGTGCGTGGCGGTGCCGGACCCGATTTTGTGGGTGGGGGCAAAACCGGTTTATGCGGATGTCGATGACAGCTTTAATCTTGATCCGCGGAGGTTGGAGGCGGCGATTTCCAAAAACACGAAAGCAGTGATTTTCCAAGACACTTTCGGGGATATTGGAAAAATTTGGGAGATTAGGCAAATCTGCCGGAAACACGGGATTCCACTGATTGAGGATTGCGCGCATGGATTGGGAAATGAAATACGGTGGGACGAGAGGCAAGACACAGGAGACAGGATACAAGTAAAGGAACAAGAAGAGAGAGAATGGAAAAGGGGGAAAACGAAAAAAGTGGGGGCGGTGGGGGAGGCGGCGTTTTTTTCTTTCGGTCGGGACAAGGTGATTTCCGGGGTGTGGGGCGGGGCGGTGGCGACAGATAGTGAGGAACTGGCGAAAAAAATAAAAGCGCAGATTCAAGGTCCAAGATACAGGATGCAGGTCAGAAGCAGGTGGTGGGTGGCCAGACAGTTGTTGTATCCGGGGTTGATTTGGACAGCAGTCAATACTTATCAACTTTTCGGGATCGGAAAGCTCCTCCATAAGCTTTTTTTGAGTTCCGGGTTGATCACTCGGGCGGTGGAACCCGGGGAAAAGCGGGGCAAAAGGCCGGGGAAACCATATTGGCAGTTGCCCGGAGCGTTGGCGGTACTGGCTAATTCCCAGTTAAATAAGTTAAATGAGTTAATTGAACATCGGAAAGACTTGGCGAGATACTATTCCGAGCAGTTAGGGGGAGAGTATGACAGCCACGGTTCCTATCTGCGCTATAACATTTTTGTTGAAGACCCGAAGGGTTTGCGGGAGTTTGCGGCCAAGCAGGGAGTAATCTTGGGCGATTGGTATGATACCGCGGTGGCACCGAAGGATGTGGATTTGGAAGCCGTAGGATACAAATTGGGATCATGCCCGAGAGCGGAAGAGGTAGCTGGGCGGATAGTGAATTTGCCTACAAATCCTAATCTGGAGATGAGTGAGGCTCGGAAAGTGGTGAAGGTGGTAAGGGAATTTACCAAACAAAAATACCACGGTCGTGGGGTATTTGTTTGATCAATTAATATATTCAGAGAGTTATGGAAATTAGGGAAATAACAGACAAGAAAGCCTGGGACGCTTGGGTGACCTCTCAGCCGGATTACACTTTTTTGCAGTCCTGGAACTGGGGGGAATTTAACCGCCAAATGGGGGAGAAGGTTTGGCGGACGAAGGAAACGGGGCAAATTATTTCGGTATCGGCTAAAAGGGGCAAATTTTTGTTTCTTCCCCATGGGCCAGTTCCCGCTAAGCGAGCACAAGAATACCTCGTAAAGTTGGCCAAGAATAATGGCGATAGTTTTATTCGGATTAGTCCGTGGGTGGAGGATTCACCGGCGAGCAGGGCCAAATTAAGCGAGATGGGTTTTAGAGGGGCACCATCAATTATGCATGCGGAGGAGACCTGGCTATTGCCGCTTAACAAATCGGATGAGGAACTGCTGGCGGGGATGGATAAGACACACCGGAATTTGGTGCGCCGGGCAGAGAGGGAGGGGGTGGAGATCGAGAAGATTGACAAGACAAAAGTAGCGGGTGGTGAGATAAAAGATAAGAAGACGGGAATGAGATATGGGATAGAAGAACTTTATAGGTTACAGCTGGAGGCGGCAAAAAGGCATGGTTTTGTCCCATTTTCCAAAAAGTACTTAGAGACGGAGTTTGAAATTTTCTCGAAGGATGGTGAGGCGGCACTGTTTTTAGGAAAGCACGGTGGTCAGGTGCTGGCGGCCGCGATCATCATTTTTTACGGCCAATTTGCTTTCTATTTTCAGAGTGGATCGACGGAGTCAAAGACGCCGGTGAATTATTTATTGCAGTGGGAGGTGATTAAGGAGGCAAAGCGCCGGGGCTGCGAGGTATATAACTTTTGGGGGGTGACGGCGGAGAATAAAGGTAATGCCTCGGGACTTTTTACTTTCAAGTCCGGTTTCGGGGGTTTCCAGAAGAACTATCTTCACGCTCAGGATTTGGTTTTGTCACCAAAATATTGGGTGACGTATGCTCTGGAAAAAGTGCCGAGAAGATGGAGAGAAATTTTAAGACGGACTGGATGACGAAATAATAGATAATGGATACAAGATTAAGGATAAGATAATAGGAATTAGAAAATGGATAATAGTGAGAGAGTGATCAAGTCGTTTTTAGACCTGGACGTATATAAAAGGTCCTACCGGGCGGGTGTAAAGTCCCAGAAACTTGTTGTTTTTCTTAGGCAAATAAAGGGGTTTGGGGAGGCGGATCAATTATCACGTTCTTCAAAAGCTGTTCCGGCATTGATTGCTGAAGGTTATGCCAAGAGGTATCAGGTAAAACACTTGCAGAAATATATTGATGACGCCATTGGGGAGGCAAACGAGTCAATCGTCCATGTAAGTTTTGCTAGAGAATTGGGTTTTCTGGATAAAGCGCTTTGTGATGAGTTAAATTCGGAGTATGTGATAATTGCCAAGGAGCTCTATAACCTTGGAAAAAAGTGGAGTGAGTCTAAGAATTCTCCGAAAGTTTAGTTTAAGACTATTTTCCTTTTTCTATTGTCTCTAACCTTGACTATTATCCAGAATCTTTTATCTATTATCTGGCTTTAATCCAGCTTCTCGGTTTCCTTATGGTTGGTGTGCTTTCTGCAGTGCCGGCAATACTTTTTCAGGAGGAGCTTTTCCTTATTCTCCATCTTTAGCCCCGAACACGATTAGTGCTCGGGCGCAAGCTCGAGGATTTCGATTAATCAAGTTTTTCCGTCTCTTTATGATCAGTATGCTTTCTGCAATGCCGGCAATACTTTTTCAGGAGGAGTTTTTCCTTATTCTCGAGCTTATTCTTGGATGTCAAATAGTTCCGGCTGCCGCAGACGGAACAAACGAGACCCAGTTTGACGGTGGCATCCTTTTTGGCCATACTTCTGCCGATTATAACTTAGTTGAGTGATGGACTGGAAGGGTCAATTCCAGGGCCGGGCCCGCGGGGCCTGTTGTAGTCGTCTCTTGGTCTTCTGTGTCCGTTTCGGCCAAATGGTGGTTCGCTGCTGTCACGCCTTAGTCGCTGTGTCAGCGCCCTCAAGACGCCAATTCGCCAGCCTGTTTTTGGCAGTTGCCGGCACATTCCTCAGGATAGGAACCACAATAACTTGGGCGGCCTTGCTCGTCGTAGTCGATGAATTCCGCACATTTCTGGCCAGTAAGCGGACAAATGCAGTCTTGTTCTCCGGACATATGGTTTTCCAAAAACAAACTGATCAAACTATGGGCGTGTTATGCTTAATGGGTGTTAGCCCCTGTCCAACTAACAGCTGAAGAGCTTGCTCTCGTAAAGCAACACTACCACGGTTCTGAATGTGAGCAGATCCGGCTTCGGGCTCATGCCATTTTCCTCTCTCACCAGGGGTACTCTTTCTCCCAGACTGGAGAGATCCTCATGGTGAGTGAAGAAACGATTTACCGTTATCTCAAAAACTGGCAAAAGGAAAGACTGGCTTCATTATTCCCCAAGTATTTGGGGAATCAGCACGCTGCTAAACTGACCAAGCAGCAGAAACAACAACTCAAAGAAGTCCTTTCTCAACCACCATCAGGCTTTGGCATTCCTGGGAAATTCTGGGACGTTTTCTCCCTCCGAAGGTATGTCAAAGCTGAATTTGGGGTGGAGTACGAATCCGAAGAATCCTACCGCCTTATATTCCTCCTGCACAATTACTCCTTTCACCTGCCGGCTACTTTTGACAAGCATCGGGACGAGAAAAAGATTGCCGGGAGAATGAAGGAAATTAAAAAAGAGATTGGTCCCTATTTAAACGATCCTCTTTGACTTGTCTTTACGGCTGATGAGTGCCGGATCGTCTGGGAAACTGAAGTCAGAAGACTCTGGCTCCCCAAAGGAGAAAAGACCGTTATTAAAGTGGAACGAAAAAGAAAAACTCAGTCCTTCCTGGGCTTTTTGAACCTCAAAACCGGAGAGGAGCTTCTTTACAAACTCTCCTGGCAAAAGACCAGTGAGATAATTCCCGTCTTAGAAGAATTGGTCAAAAAGTATCCCGGTAAGAGGATTTGTATCATTTGGGATAATGCCCGGTTTCACCGGAGCAAGAAGCTCAAAAAGAAGCTAGGGACAACCCTAAGGCCAATCCACCTAGTCAACTACCCTCCATATGCTCCCTACCACAATCCTCAAGAACACGTCTGGAAGTACGGTAAAGAGAGAATTGCCAACAACCAGAGAGAATCACTGGAGGAAACAGTTACCGCCTTTATGTATACTGTCACCGGAAGAACCTACAATTACCAACTTTCGTAATCAATTTGTTTTGGGTTTACCATAGTTTCGTCTTCGGCGGGCCTCGCTTCCCGCAAAATTTTTCGCGCCGGAAATAAAAAACAAAAATGAAAGACACGCCTGGTCCACCAATTATCTGTGCGTGTCAAAATTTATACTCCATCGAAAATTAAATTTGTGGTAAGATATAAATAATGGCTTGGGGGACCTTAAAGACTATCTTTCTTTAAGCAACATGAAAGAGATTTTACTTAGCTTATTTGACTTTTCCTTCTATCTGTCATTTTCTATTTTGGCCGCTGGACTATTTAGTTGAATTGTTGCCAGCTTAGCCGGAATTGCCTTAAGAAAAACGGTTTTCAAGTTAATGTTCTTGTCTCTTGTGCTGGGCGCCCTTGCTATCAAACCCGCTCTTTTGTTATTTGGGCTGTATACACTTGGTCTTGTTTGTATTAAGGGTTGTCCGACAATTTATTGGTTTGGCGCAACAGGGGTTGGAGGAATGATTGGAATTATTGTCACTTCAGTAACAATCCCCGCCCTTGTATTTTTAAGGTATCGTTCACAGTTTGTTGCGCCGTGGTGGAAGAAGATCGCTGTCGTGTGTTTAACGGCTGCAATAATCCCCACCATATTGATGTCTGAATTTGAAATCTCTCGTTGGTGGGAAAATTTTAATCTTACACGTCAATATGCAAATAGCATAACAATCATTAGCTGCCAAGATTCGCTTAGCACGATCGCCGAGCAAAAACCAGAAATTACAATTAAATGTGTGCTTGGCGGGAAACTTGACGGGTATTATCACCTTGACGGATCGATAAAGTTAAGAACGAATAAAGATAATGACATATCAATTTACGGAGAGGGTGCATTTTTAGAGGCGGTGTTGATCGATAATAAAAAGATCTTCTTTGGAGGCAGAAACTTTATTTCCTTTTCCACTAGTAACCGTCATGAGATCAAATTTATAATTCGGGAGGCTGAAGAAAGAAGTCTTGTCGATTTACGAGAGTTGTCCTTGGTGGTTGAGGAAACACCCGGAAAGAAAATAAAAGCAGCTCAGTTTGATTATGTAACGAAGAAATACGATTTCTTCAAATAAACCAATACAAAGAATTATGCTCAGAACTATCTTAGGGGCGGGTACCCTGTAAACTAGAAACATTGCCTCTTGGAAAAGGAGGTGAAAATCTAGTTAAAGGGATTATGCCCGGAAATTTAATATCCAAACAATTAAAAGAAGAGATTATCGGAAAGATCAAGACCGAAGGAATCACCGCCGCCGAAGCTGGCCGAAGATATGGCCTTAATCTATCGCTGGTTAAGCCAAGGGTTAGGCGGGGTCAGAAGCGATCTTCTGGAAGTTAACCGCCTTAAGCGGGAGAACAAAGAATTGAAACAAATGCTGGGGCAACTGCTTCTGGACAATAATCGGGGGAAAAAGATTGAGATAGCTAAAAGATTAGTCATTGAACCCGTTTCAAAACTCCAGTAAATGTTAACACAACAGTGTCTGTTTTGCCCCGCTTTCTCCAGACGACCAGTCTTCGGACACAAATGACAATCGCTCCTAAGTAAAACAGGGCGGTAAAAGAGC
>CAZRUW010000023.1:0-3808 GCA_964603445.1 uncultured Gammaproteobacteria bacterium
GATTGGTTTTTCAAGGATAAGGGGAAAACTATCCCTGAAAATCTGGAAATTACACCACTAACTTTAGCCTGTTGGTACATGGATGACGGTTCTCGTTGTGATAGAGACGTTTATCTCAACTCGCAACAATTTGACCAGGAAGATCAGCAGAGGCTTTGTTTGCTCTTAAAAGAGCAGACGAATATATCTGCCACTCTTAATAAAGACAAGATTTATCAGCGTATTCGTATTAAAAACGAGAGCGTGCCGAGGTTTATGAATCTTATTAAGAATTACGTTTTACCAAGTTTCCGCTACAAATTACTTTTGTCTTAACCCCGTATCGACTGAAGGATTTAATCCCGAAATGTGGCTTAAGCCATATTAAACGCTGACTCCCGTCTTTGGCGGGATGAAGATATAGTCAGGTCTTTCGAGAAATCGAGAGGGCAACTCTAATTTTTAGAGATTGCGATGTCGGCTCATCCTATCCTGGAGGTGGAGAAGCTTCCAAGGGTCCGGCTGTTCGCCGGTTAAAAGGGTACGCGAGCTGGGTTCAGAACGTCGTAAACTCATTGAGTCTTGCGACCATTCATAGTAATATGAATGTAAAATTTGGCTAATAACGGTGAAGCCCTCTTTTTTCCCGAACGGAAAAAGGGTAATACCGTGGGAAGATTAAATGGTATGGTAGAGAGAACAAAAGCATACATTGCTGGTTTTCTTGACGGAGATGGTTCGATTTTTCTCCAATTAGTACGTCGGAAAGACTATAGACTCGGTTTTCAAGTACGCGCGAGTGTTGTGTTTTATCAGAAGAGAGCTAATGAATCTACCACGGACTTACGTCCATGGTATCTTCTTTTTCGCCCCGCCCACGGCGGGGTCCGGCTTACGCCGGAGCAAACTTCATCTCCGGACTAACGTCCGGGGTATTAAGTTTGGAAAAATAAAAGGATTCTTAACTGGTTGTTGCACAAGTTTCGTGTCGGTTATTTGAGAAACAGGAATGGCGGTCTTTCTGAATACACGATTGTTGGGTTAAAAGAAGTTCGAAAAATTCTTTTAGAGCTAGAACCATATTTGATTCTAAAAAGAGAACAGGCAAGATTGGCACTGCGGATTATTTCTCGTTTTGACGGGATTGATGAAATTACGTCAGGTTTTCTGCTTCGAATAGCGAAAGAAGTAGATAAATTTGGAAAAATCAATTATTCCAAGAAACGAGTAAATACTACGGCAGTAGTGCGAAGGTTTCTTGAAACAATATAATTTAATCCCCGTATCGACTGATTCCCGCCTTTGGTGGGATGACAAGTTGGGTACCGGATATTCCGGAGTTAAACCAATTTGATATGCCAAGGTCCTAGAGTAGGATCAAGATATAGTCAGTACTACTAGAAATAGTAACTTATAGTACGAAGACAGTTCGGACTCTATCCGGCATGACCGCAGGAATTTTGAAGGGAGTTTTCGGCAGTACGAGAGGACCTCGAAGAACGAATCCCTGGTGTGCCAGTTGTCCCGTCAGGGGCACCGCTGGGTAGCTACATTCGGAAGGGATAAGCGCTGAAAGCATATAAGCGCCAAGCCCACCCTAAGATTAAAATTCCATTGGCTCGCCGAAGCGCAAGCGGAGACGGCCCATGTAGACCCGTGGTAGACTACCACGTTGATAGGCGACACGTGTAAGATCCGTAAGGATTTCAGCGAAGTCGTACTAATATGGTCAATTGTAGATTTAAAAAACTGTAAAGATAACCGCGTCAAACGCGGCTTCGCCTTCTATTCACCTTTCATTGAGTAATATTTGAAAGAGCTCGGAAGTTTCTTGGTCTCTGGAGCGCGGTGGAACTACCTTTTTCCATTCCGAACAGAGAAGTAAAACACCGCAGCGCTGACAATACTTGTTGGGAGACCAACCGGGAAGATAAGTCGAGGCCAGGGAATTTCTGAGCTTTTTATTTTAGAACTTGTGAATACTGCTAGCGTTAGCTAGCGAATGAAACAAGCTCGAAAAGAATACTTGGCGAAGCCACGTCAGACGTGGCGAAGCCGTATCGTAAGATACCACGAGCGTTAGCTCGTGGAGTTTCATTTTTTCCAAACTTAATACCCCGGACGTAAGTTTGGATTTGCAAGAGGTGGTCTTGCAAACGGCGTCTGTATGCGAAAATCGGACAGGTCTGGAAATTGTGTTAGACTGAAACTGTGACGCGGTTTCTGATTCCCCTTATTGTCCTTATTTCTTCTATCGCTCTTGTTTCTCTGGGGCTTAATGTCCATCTTTTCCGGGAGGCGGAAAGCGGGGAAATGGTGGCGGAAGTGGCTGGTGGGGATACTTTTCAGCTGAAGTCGGGCAAGAGAGTAAGACTGATGGGTGTGGATGCCCCGGAATTGGACCGGTGCGGCGGTTTGCAGGCAAAAAAGGATTTAACCGGGCTGATTTTGGGCAAACAGGTGCGGTTGGCCGAAGGAGTGACGGAAAAGTACGGCCGGACTACCGGAAGAATTCCCAGCGGGACATTCTCACAGCCGCTTATCATGAAGCCCAAAAAGCAAAATCCGGCTTGTGGTCGTTGTGTATAAATCCGGCTCCCCCGGATAATCCCGATTTTCCCAAACAGAAATGCCTGATAAAAGGGAATGTGGGTTTGCAAGACCACCTCTTGCAAATGGCGTTGATACCTTCCGAACAGAGGGACAGAGTACAAGTGTCAATCTGTGAGATAATTAATTGCCTGTGCGAAAGTTTCTCCTAATATTTCCGATTTTCCTTATTATCCTAATTGGTTTTGTTTGGTTTCGTTTTTTAGGAGCAGTGTGTAATGATGCTTCAATAAAAATAGTCAGTTTTTCAGATGACACGGCGAAGGTTTTGGTGGCGCAGAAGTTGCGTCGGGAAGGCTTAGTTCGGAGTGAGTTGGCGGCAAATTTATTTCTGACAAAGGACAAATATCCGGCCGGGGGATACGATCTGGCTTTGAATATGAATATTTTTGAAGCGGCCAAAGTGATGGCTGACGGTCCGCAACTTCTTTGGGTCGTTGTTCCGCCGGGGTGGAGAAGGGAACAGCTAGCCGAGAAGTTGCAGATTAAGTTTAAGTGGACGCAAAAAGATGTTGAGGATTTTCTGTCTTTTCCCGAGGGGGAATATTTTCCGGATACCTATTTGGTTCCACGAGCGGATAGCGGAAAGCAGATAGCGGCCAGGATGCACAATAATTTTAACGAGAAATTTGCCCCTTATGCCGAAAAGTTTTTGGCGGCGAACATTAAAAATGACACCGCTCTCAAGATTGCCTCGCTGGTGCAACGGGAGTCGGGCGGGGATGATATGCCCCTTATTGCCGGGATAATCTGGAACCGGCTGGAAAAGGGGATGGGGCTTAAAATTGACGCCACGATTCAGTACGCCAAGGGGAAAGTTGACGGCAACTGGTGGGGAAAGGTTTCGGTGGCTGACTACACCAATGTGGACTCGGTCTTTAACACCTATGAATATAAAGGCTTGCCGCCGGCCCCGATTGCCAGCACCGGGACAGCGGCTTGGAAGGCGGTTCTTAATCCGGCCAAAACGGACTGCCTCTATTATCTCCATGATCACCTGGGCCAAATTCACTGCAGTCCTACTTATGAGGGACATTTGGAGAATATTGAAAAGTATTTTCGGTGATGGGTGAGTAAGGCGTCGCCTGACTCACGAGTTATAGGATATTTGGTTGGGAAAGGAGGTTCTGGTATGATTGAGATAATGAGTGTTTCGGTTGTTATTCTCTCCTACAACGTCAAGGAATTACTTCGGGATTGTATTGACTCCATTGTAAAG
>CAZRUW010000024.1:0-12687 GCA_964603445.1 uncultured Gammaproteobacteria bacterium
TAATTTATCTTGCAATCCTCTTGGTTTCAGGCTATGGTATTTGGTGTTTTCTGAAAAAGAAAAATCCTTGATGAAAAAATATCTCTTGCTTGGTTTGGTTTTTTCTTTGGCTTTTTTTCTGCGGGTTTACCGTTTGGACCAGGTGCCCGCGTCACTCTATTGGGATGAAGCTTCGCTGGGGTACAACGCTTATGCGATTGCTCAAACGCTTCATGACGAACACGGCGAATTTCTGCCGCTGACGCGGTTTATAGCCTTCGGTGATTATAAAGCCCCCGGTTACATCTATGCTGATGCCCTGGCAGTTAAAGCGCTGGGCCTGAACGAGTTTTCCGTCCGTTTCCCCTCCGCCCTTGCCGGCACCATGTTAGTTCTGATTACCTATTTTTTAGTAAAAGAATTGGGTAATTCAGCCAAAGGGTCATTCCGGACAGCACAAGGTGCTGATCCGGAACCTAATAAACAATCACTTTTTTGGATCCCAGATCAAGTCTGGGGTGACAAAGCAGCCGTTATATCTGCCTTGTTGGTTGCAATCTCTCCCTGGGCCCTCCAATTTTCCCGGGGTGCTTTTGAAGCTAACCTTGCCACTCTTTTTAGCGGGTTGGGCGTCTATTTTTTCCTTCGCGCCATTCGTTCTAAATTTTCTCTCTTCTCTCTTCTCTCTTCTCTCTTCTTTGTCCTCTCCATGTACACCTTCAACTCCCATCGGATATTTGTCCCCTTAATCATTCTTGCCCTGGCAGTGATTTTTCGCCGGGAAGTTCTTTCCCGGTGGAGGAAATTTTTGGTTTTTGCGGTTCTTTTGGGGGTCCTTCTTTTTCCCCTGGCCAAATATGGTTTGACCCGCGAGGCCCAACTCCGCTTTCAGGAAGTCGCCTGGGTAAATGATCTTTCTCCCATCCAAACCGCTAATGACCGCGTTGCCCGGGACGGGGGAACCTTTTGGTCCAACATCATCCATAACCGCCGGGTCGTCTATTTTCAGGAGTTTCTGAAACACTATACTGATCAGGCCAAAGCCAGTTTTCTTTTCTATTCCGGTGACGAAAATAAACGCCTGTCCATCCAGACGGTGGGGGAGTTGTATTGGCTGGATTTACCTTTCCTTCTTTTCGGACTCTGCTTTTTGTTGACCAGCTGGCAGAAAAAAGAAGCCCGGGTTCTTCTTGCCTGGCTCGTTTTGGCGCCGATTCCGGCCGCTCTGGCCCGGGAAACCCCCCACGCCCTGCGCTCTCTTAACCTTCTTCCAATTCCGCAAATAATTGTTGCTCTGGGTATTGGGTGGTCTTTCTCTAAGTTACCTAGGTTACTTAAGTATCTTAAATTCCTTATTCCAGCCTTGTATCTGGTGTCCTCCCTCCTGTATCTTCGAGACTATTACACCATCTACCCAATCAAATACTCCTCCGCCTGGCAATACGGCTACAAACAACTTGTCCGGTATGTTGGCTTGGTCGAAAAAAACTACCCCTGCATTTCCATCACCGAAGCCTACGGCCGGCCCTATATTTACTTTCTCCTTTACAATAAATATGATCCCCAAAAATACTGGGCCAATCGAAAAGTTGACCGCGATTGGTATGGCTTCTGGTACGTCCGTGGTTTTGACAAGTTCCGTTTCGGTGATAGCTCCATCCCCGGCCAAGACTGCCTCTATGTTCGCGCCCCTAGGGATGTGCCTAAAGGAGCCAAAATTCTAAAAACTGTTGACGACCTGGAGCATCAACCCGTTTTTTCAGCATACCTACAGTCAACTCAATGAGACAGAAGCTTTTACCCATCCTGCTTGGTTTGATGTTCGTTTTTTACGTTTTTCTTTCCTGGATCCTCTTCTTTCGGGATGAGCGGGCCTTAAACGTGTTGGGGAGCCAATTTTACCCGCAGCTTGGGCCCTGGCTTCAAAGCACCCGGGAAGTCCTCATATCATGGAAACTAAACACTGTCCCCACCTTGCTTTTCGCCCTCTTTATCATCCTGGCCTTTTTCCTCTACTTTTCGATTCTGAAAGAGAAGATCTCCGCCAAAAAAGTGGTCTTTTTTGCCGTTCTTTTCCAAATTATCGTCTTTTTTTCCTATCCCATTCTCTCAACGGACATGATAAGTTACATTCTTTCCGACCGAGTAGCCATTGTGTATCACCGGAATGTCTGGACGACCCGTCCTGATGAATTTAAATCCGACCCGTATTTCAATCTTTCCGACTGGACGGACAAAACCCGGATATATGGCGGGGTGAATCAGTTTTTTTACAATCTGGCGACCCAAATGGCCGGTGATGATTTCCTTGTTAATCTGGCTTTTCATAAACTGGTGGTTCTCGTTTTTGTCCTGGCCACCATCGCCGGCACCTACTATATTCTGGCTAAAAACCTCCCGGCCCATCTTTCCCCGGGTCTGGCTCTGGTTTTTTTAAACCCGCTTTTCATTTTGGAAACCATCGGTTCCGGCCACAACGATATTTTGATGATCTTCTTTGTTACATTGTCTATTGGGGCCCTTTTAAGGAAAAAACCGCTTTTGGTTGGCCTGTTTTTGGCTTTGGCCACCCAGGTAAAATCTACCCCGCTGTTACTGGCCATCTTTCTTTCTGCCCAATACTTTTTCCAAAGGGACTGGCGCCGAATGCTTAAATTCCTATTTTCCTACGGTGTTGTTGTTGGGGCTATCTACTATCTGATGGGCGTGGATATTATTTCGGCCTTTACCCGGACTGCCGGAAGCATCAACGTCTATTGGCAGTCCTTGCCCATGCTGGTCAATCTGGCAACTCCGGCAGTTAAGCCGTTACTCACCGGGCTTCTCCTTTTGTTTTTAGCCTGGCAGGGGATAAGGGTGGCCTTTTTAGGAAAAGGGGCTTTGGAAGTTTACGGCCGGACGCTTTTGGTCTACCTGCTGTTTTTCCTGGCTGCCTTTTGGAACTGGTACCCAATCTGGATTCTGACAATTTTACCCTTTTTGCCCAAATCTCCTCTTAAAAACCCCACTCTGGCCTTTACATCAAGCTCTCTTCTGGCCTATGTTGTCTATTGGGTTTCTCTGAGGCTAAATTACCGGTTTTTTCTCTGGCCGTTTATAATGTACCTCACGATATTGTCAGGTCCTCTGGTAGCGATGATGTATGACCGAATTAATAAAAAAGCTTAGGCTCGATATCCTGATCTGGTCAGGACTAATCCTCGTCTTTTTTGCCACCAGGCTGGTTAATCTGGGACTCATACCCATTTTCACCGACGAAGCTATTTACCTGCGCTGGAGCCAGATCATGGCCTTTGACGCCTCACTTCGCTATCTGCCCCTGGTTGACGGCAAGCCGCCGCTTTTTATGTGGCTTACTTCCGTTGTTATTAAAACCTTGCCTCACATCGACATTCTGTTGACTGGCCGGTTGGTTTCCGTGGCCGCCGGTTTTGGGGGGTTATTGGGAATCTATTTTGCCAGCTACCAATTGTTTCATAACAAAAAAATATCTTACCTTTCAGCTCTTTTTTATCTTCTCTGCCCGTTTACCTTTTTCTATGACCGTTTTGGCCTGGCCGATTCGCTTTTGGCCATGTTTGGCATCTGGAGTCTGGGACTGGGCATCGTTCTTGTCCGGTCAATTCGCTTGGACGTCGCCATGATCTTGGGAATTGTGGTTGGTTTGGGACTGCTCACTAAAACCCCGGCCGAACTTTTTCTGGTTCTGCTTCCGGTTCTGATAATATTTTTCAATTTCAAAAGTAAAAACTGGCAGTTAAATCTTCTTAAATTGGCCGGGCTCTATCTAGTTGTCTTTGTTTTTGCCCAAAGCATTTTCTCAATTCTTCGCCTTTTCCCGCTTTTTAATATGATCAACCAGAAAAACCTGGATTTCATTGTCACTCCTTCCTATTTTCTGGCTCACCCGCTGGAATTTTTCCCGGGTAATCTTAAGTCCCTTCTTTCCTGGCAGTTTGTCTATCTCACCCCTTTGGTTTCGCTTGGTGTTCTGGTTGGTGTGATTTTGGGGCTTGGAAAATACTTGAAAGAAACTCTTGTTCTTTCCTTTTATTTCCTTTTCACTCTGGTGGCAATTGCTGCTTTTAACAAAGTTATCTACCCCCGCTATCTTTTAACCTTTACTCCGGAACTGTTGATTCTGGCCGCCTCCGGGTTGTTTCTGGCCAAGCCCTTGGTTCCCAAAAACTCCTCAAGAATACTCGTTTCGATACTTTTAGCCCTCATCTTTTTCTGGCCCTCCACAACTTTGGGGATGCTAATTTTTGACCCGATTCATGCCCCGCTTCTTCAATCTGACAGGGACCAGTACCTTGACGGCTGGCCAGCCGGCTTTGGAGTTAAAGAAGTGCGAAACTTTCTTGCCCGGCAGTCAAAACTAAATCCGAAAGTTTTTGTCGGTACCGAAGGGACCTTTGGTCTCATGCCCTATGCCCTGGAACTTTATCAAAAAGACTATCCGAATGCGGAAATTAAACCCTATTGGCCTCTGCCGGCCAAAATTCCTCCGGAGGCAGCCTTGGCCAGCCAAAAATTCCCGACCTATTTTTTAATCTATCAGCGCCGGACCACACCTCCCGATTGGCAACTTCAGGAACTTATGCGCTTTCGCCAAGGCCTTGGCCGGGACTATCTGCGGCTTTACAAAGTCTTACCATCCTCCTAGCCTCACAGGGTCTCTCCCTGCGAGGCTAGACGACTATGCGACTTGTTAAGAAGTTTATTCCAGTAACTCTCTTTATCCTAATAATTTCGCTGTCCGTTTTTTTGCGGCTCTATCAACTGGGCCAAGATCCGCCCAGTCTGGATTGGGATGAAGCTTCTCTGGGCTGGAATGCCTATTCGATTTTGAAGACCGGCACCGACGAATACGGAAAAGCCTGGCCTGTATCTATCCGCTCTTTTAATGACTATAAACCGCCGATGTATGTTTATGCCACCATTCCCAGCGTCGCTGTTTTTGGTCTGAATGAATTTTCCGTCCGTTTGCCATCAGCCATCGCTGGTGTCTTGACAGTTCTAGTGACATTTTTTCTTGTTAGGACACTAACTAACAATAAGTTACTCAGTTACCTTGTTACTTTTTTGCTTGCCATTTCTCCTTGGTCCATCCAGTTTTCCCGGGTCGCTTTCGAGGCCAATCTGGCTTTATTCTTTTTTGTCCTGGGAAGTTTTTCCCTTTCCCTGTTCCTGGAAAAACACGATACCAAGACGGGGAAAATTTTACTGGCGGCCTGTGTCCTGGCCTATACTTTCTCTATCTACAGCTACCACAGCAGCCGGCTGGTCGTGCCTCTTTTTGTCACCGGAATCCTGCTATGGCGCTTTCGGTTGGCCGTGCGTCACTGGAAACTTTTAACTTTCTGCGCAGTTTTGACCCTTGTTCTCCTTTATCCTTTGGCCCGAAACACAATAAATACCAAAAGCCTCACGGCCCGGTTCTCCGACGTCAGCATCTTCGCCCAGGATAAAGCCGACATGACAGTGGAAAAAATCGTCCCGCTTTTTGCCAAAAACTATTTGGATCATTTTAATTTTGACTTCCTGTTTCTGACCGGTGATGCCAACGTTCGTCATCATGCCCCGGACATGGGGGTTCTCTATCTTTGGGAAGCCCCGTTTCTGCTTCTCGGATTTCTTTTTCTTTTCAAAACCAAGCCTAAATGGGGCTTTTTTGTCCTCTGGTGGCTTCTCACTGCCCCTGTTGCTTCCGCTTTAACCATGCCCACCCCCCACGCCATCCGGTCCCTTCTTTTTTTGCCTACCTTTCAAATAATTACCGGCTTTGGAATCTTACGGTTCATCGAATCCGTAAAATCTCTTAAGCCGATTCCTATGCTCTTCCTGTGTCTTGTGTCTTGTGTCTTGTATCTTGGCAATATTTTCTACTATCTCGACCAATATTTTGTCCAGCTGCCGGTGGAATACGCCCGTGACTGGCAGTATGGCTATAAGGAAGCGGTTAAAAAAGTCCTGGCTTTGGAGCATAAATATAACCAGATCTACATAACTTCCTATTACGACCAACCCTATATCTATTTCCTTTTTTACGGCCGGATTTCACCGGTAGTCAAAAACGACGGTCTCTTTTATCTTAATATGGATAAATACCGGTTTGACGTGAATATTGACGACAAGAAAAATCTCTTTGTCATCGCCCCCGAGGACGAAGAAAATATAAAGCCTTTTAAAGTGCTGGACACCGTTTATTTTCCCGACGGCAAACCGGCTTTTTTACTGGGGAAAAGAACGTAAGAAACGTAAGAATAGTATAAAATATAAATTACCATGAAACCCTATCTTTCGGTTGTCATCCCGGCTTACAATGAGGCCGTTAATATTCTTGATGGCCTTCTGGACCCGGCTTTTTCCTATCTTAAAAAGCAAACTTTCCCCTGGGAAGTGATTTTGGTCAACGACGGTTCCACCGACAAAACTTTGGAGTTACTTCAAAATTTGGCTGCCAAACACAAAAATACCCGCGTCCTGGACATTTCCCACGGGGGAAAAGCCATGGCCGTGCGGGCGGGAATGCTCTCTGCCAAAGGGGAAAACGTTCTTTTCACTGACTTGGACCAGTCTACTCCCTTAACCCAGGCGGAAAAGTTCTTAAAGGCTCACCAGGAAGGAGCTGATGTCGTCATCGGGGTGCGGGGAAGTGGTGCTTCCACCAAGAACGACACCTTTTTCCGCCGATTTCGCAGCAGAGTTTTCCTTATTCTGGTTTGGATAATTGCTATTTGGGGAATAAAAGACAGCCAATGCGGTTTTAAATCCTTCCGGCGCGACGTTGCCAAAAAAGTCTTCTCGAAAATGTCGGTTTGTGTCCAGGGAAAAATCCAGGGCGGCTATATGGGAGCCTTTGATGTCGAGGCTCTTTTTCTTTGCCGGAAATTCGGCTATAAGATCTCCCAGGTCCCGGTGGAGTGGGTCAAAATAGCTTCGGAAAAACTTGATCCCATAAGGGAACCTATAAAAATGCTCATCGACATTTTCAAAATTCGCCTTTATGATCTCCTGGGCCGCTACGACCAAAAGTAAGGCAAAAAAGCCTTTTCTCTGCCCACTTTAGTTGATTCGATATATACTACAACTGCAAAATATAACTCTCACCGATGAAACTGTCTGTCACTCTGGCCACTTATAACGAGGAGAAAAATCTCGACCGCTGCCTTAAGGCGGTCAAAAACCTTGCTGATGAAATTGTCATTGTTGATGGCAAATCTTCTGACAAAACCAGAGAAATAGCCAAGAAATACGACGCAAAGATAACCCTCGTTCCCAACGACCCCGAAAACTTCCATACGATGAAGAAAAAAGCCAATGACCAGGCGTCGGGGGACTGGATTTTGCAGTTGGATGCCGACGAGGTGGTGACGACGGAACTAAAAAGAGAGATTAAAAAGACTATTGAGAAAAACCCCCGGGAAAACGGCTTCTGGCTTCCCCGGGCGAATTATTTTCTGGGCCGGTTTCTTAAAAAAGGGGGAGCCTATCCGGACTATACCCTTCGTCTTTACCGGAAAGGGAAAGGAAATCTCCCGGCCAAAAATGTTCACGAACAGGCGGTGGTTGATGGACCGGCAGGCTATCTCCAACACGACCTTTTGCACTTCAACAACCCGACTTTCGGAACTTACATCGAGAAAAGATTCAACCGCTATACCGATATTATGGCCAAGGAAATAAAAGGGGGTTACCTTACTAATCTCTTCTGGAAGCCGTTGTTTGACCCAAATCAGGGTTTCCTGTCAATCTATGTTCGCCATCTGGGTTTTCTTGACGGCTTTCCCGGGTTTGTCTGGGCCCTTTTCTCGGCCTTGCATTTTCCAATTGCTTTTTTTAAGTCCCGGGAAAATAAATTTCATGAAAGCAGCTCTCGTTAAACCGCCGCATCTTGGGAGCCAGGGAAGAGGAGTGGGTTTCTATACCGACCGGCTTTTGACGGGTTTGGCAACGATCCCCGGTTTGGAAACTGGCCTTATCAATTTCTCCCATTCACCAACCGCCTATCTGCCATACGATCTGGTTCACTTTCCATATTTTGACCTTTTTTATCTCACCTTTCCTCCTTTTCGCCCGCGGAAAACGGTTGTTACTCTCCATGATGTCACCCCGCTGAAATTTCCGCAGCATTTTCCTTTGGGAATCAGAGGAAAAAATATCTGGCCAGTCCAAAAAAGGCTTCTCCAAACTGCCGACGCCATCATTACCGACTCTTTTTGTTCCAAAAATGATATCAGAACAATCACCGGCTATCCAGAAGGAAAAATTTATACTGTTTATCTTGCTCCCGATGCCAATTTTAAGAAAGTCAACAGCACTTCGATACTTCGAAGTATTAAAGTAAAATACCACTTGCCGGAGAAATTTGTCTTATATGTCGGCGGTGTAAATTGGAATAAAAATGTTCCGGCTCTAATTAAAGCTTGTCAGAAAGTTGATATGACCTTAGTCCTGGTTGGCAAGGAGTTTCTGGACACAAAAAGAGACCTTTCACATCCTGAGCTCCAGACTCTAAAAGAGATCGTTGACCTGACTGACAACAACCCCAGGATTATCAAATTAGGATTTGTCCCCACCGAAGATCTGGCAGGAATTTATAATCTGGCAAACGTTTATGTCCAACCCTCAGTTTACGAAGGCTTCGGCCTGCCGGTCTTGGAGGCAATGAGCTGCGGCACTCCGGTGATCTGTGGCCAAAACTCCAGCCTTGGGGAAATTGCCGGCGAAGCGGCCGTTTTTGCCGACGTGACCGACCCTGTTGACCTTGCTCGTAAGATACTTAAGCTTCTTAAATTACCTAATCCGGTCAGGGAAAAAATTTCGAAGGAATGCCTGAATCAGGCCGCCAAGTTTTCCTGGCAGAAAACGGCAAGGGAGGTCTATGAAATTTATCAAAAAGTTCTGGCGGGATAATCGTCTGATCCTTACAATCTTTGTTCTCTGGCGGGGGTCGCTTTTTGCCCTTGGTTTTCTAAGTTTCCAGCTTCTGACTTTCAAGGCAAGTTTCCCCTACATTAACAACCAGTTAATTGCCTCAGGGTTTCCGCAATGGTTTTGGCACTGGGGGAATTTTGATGGCGTTCACTATCTGGGGATTGCCCAGAGCGGCTACCTTCTTTCCGGAACTCAAGTCTTCTTTCCGCTCTACCCGCTTTTGATTAAACTTTTTGATTTTTTGACAACTAATCCATTCCTTTCGGGATTCCTAGTTTCCAATATCACTGCTCTTGCCGCTGCTTTGCTGCTTTTTCATCTGGTCAGAAAAAAGTTTGATAGGACCATTGCCGCGTGGACAGTTGCTTTTCTGTTTGCCTTTCCCACTTCTTTTTTCTTCGGCAGCATCTACACAGAATCCCTTTTCTTGGCTCTCGTCTTGGCAGCGTTTAGTTTTAAGGGCCTAAAAAGCGGAATTTTTTCCTATTTTGCCGGTCTCACCCGCTTGGTCGGCGGTTTTATTGGCTTTGGTGCCGCTGGGGTTGCTACTTATTCGCTCTACCTCTGGGCGGCTTTTGGCAAACCGCTGTACTTTCTTCAGGCTCAGGGATCTTTCGCCAACAACCGGGCCAACTCCCTGACCTCTTTGGTCACACCGCCTCAGGTGTTGGTCCGCTACCTGAAAATATTTTTAACTGCCGGTCCCGGCCACTATGACTATTGGATCGCGGTCTTAGAATTTGCGGCTTTTATTTTCGGAATTATAGTGTTGGGCTGGCTGACTTGGAAACGCAAAGTGCCTGTCTCCTGGCTCGTATTCTCTTGGGCTGCCTTAATTTTACCCTCATTTTCAGGAACCCTTTCTTCAATGCCCCGCTATCTTTTGACGATTTTTCCCATTTTTATCGGTCTGGCCCTGATAAAGAGCCAGTCGCTAAAAATAATTCTCCTTTTTCTTTCTTTCCTCTTTTTGGCACTCTTGACAACCCTGTTCGTTCGTGGTTATTGGGTAGCATAATGAGACCTTTAATTATCATTCCGGCTTTTAATGAAGAGGCCTCGATTAAAGAGGTGATTTCCGACCTGCGCGCTCACGGTTTTGAAAATATCGTTGTCATTGACGACGGTTCCTCCGACGGGACAACTAGGCAGGCCCAAAAAAACAAGGTCGTGGTAATTCGTCACCTGACCAACCGCGGGTTAGGCGCTGCCTTGGGAACCGGTTTTGAATATGCCCGGCGATCTTTGTTTGACGCTGTCGTCACCTTCGATGCCGACGGCCAGCACCGGGCTAAAGATGTTAAGAGGGTCCTCACCCCTCTGGGTAAGGGTGGTGTTGATGTGGTTATCGGCAGCCGTCTAAAGAGCCAAGCCGGCGCCATGCCTCTTGACCGAAAAGTTGTCAACCTCTTGGGAAACATCCTGACCTTTGTTCTTTATGGCGTCTGGACTACTGATTCCCAATCGGGACTGCGGGCGTTTAGCCGAAAGGCGGTTGAATGTATTACAATTAAAACTGACCGGATGGAGGTCAGCAGTGAATTTTTTAAAGAGATCAGAAGAAACCGGCTCAAATTTGCCGAGGTGCCTATAGAATCAATCTATACTGACTACAGTCAAAAGGGGAGCAGCCAGGAAAAGTGGGCGACTTTCAAATTGCCCATGAGGCTTTTCTTAAGACTGTTTCGCTAATTATGACCTTAATTCAAGTTACCCTGCTTCTGTTTTTGCTCTTTGCCGTCAGCCGGGTCGTTCTCCGGTTTCGAAGCGGACAGATAAAAATGGGGGAATTTGTCTTTTGGACCCTTCTTTTTTTAACGGCCATGACGGTCACCGCTTTTCCGGCGGAAACGACCGGGCTGGCCAACACTCTGGGAATCGGCCGGGGTGTTGACTTAATCGTCTATTTATCAATTGTCACTCTTTTTTATCTTGTTTTCAGAGTCTACGTCCTCTTGGAAGACATCCGCCACGAAATAACCGAAGTGGTTCGGTCACTGGCCCTCAAGCCTAAGAAACGGCTTTAGAAAGTTTTATGAAGGCGCTTTGGATAACCGAATTTTTCCCGGCGAGCAGCCAGGCGGAAATCACCGGGGGCGTTGAAGCCAGGTGTTATTATGTCAGCCGTCACCTGGAAAAGTTAGGTCATAAAGTTGCTGTTATTGCTCGAAAGACTGGTGGACAGACATGGACAAATGCTTCTTTCTCTTCACTCCCGCAGCGAATCCGATTCGTTGCTGTTTCCCTCATCCGGGGACTTCAATCTGATTTTGACGTCATCGAAGGAACCAATTTTACAACATACCCAGTCGCTTGGACCGTAGGAACGCTAAAACATAAACCGGTAATTTTTTGGTACGCTGACGTATTTTTAGGTAACTGGGTGAAAACAGTCGGCCCCGTGGGACTTCTTGGAGAGATTGCCGAGCGGGTTATTCTTAAACTGCCCGTGAACCGCTATGTTGCTATCAGCGAGTCAACGAGAGATAAATTAATTAGAGCGGGAATTCCTAAAGGCAAAATTGACGTGGTGTATTGCGGCGCGGAACCGGCGGAAATCGCCCAGGCAAAATCATCGCCTGTTAAAAAGTATGACATCTGTGTCGTGTCGCGGCTGGTTGGTTATAAAAAGGTTGACGAGGTAATAAGGGCTGTCGACCGGAAAACTTCCGTCGCCATTATAGGCCAAGGACCGGAAATAGAGAAACTGAAAGCCTTGAGTTCGGGCAAAAAAATAACCTTCCTGGGTCATGTCAAATCGCATCTGGAAGTGCTGAAAGTGATTTCTTCAGCAAAAATTTTTTGCTTACCGTCTTCCACTGAAGGTTTCGGAATAACAGTTATTGAAGCTGCCAGTCTGAGAGTTCCCTATATTGCCCGAGACATTCCCGTTATCCGGGAAATTACCGCCGACGGCCAGGGAGGACTTCTTTTTTCCCAAAATGACTTGCCGGTCAAACTTAAAGAACTTCTGACTGACCGGGCTTTGTACCGCCGGAAATGCCGTGAGGCCGTCCGGATTGCCCGGAAATATACCTGGGAAAAGGCCGCCCGTCGGACCCTCTTGATTTATGAAAGTTTGCTTTCTCACTGACGATCCGAATAGTATCGGCGGGGGCCCGGAGCACATGCGAAACGTCTCCCGCATCCTGCGGGAAAAATATGGCTACACGGTCGATGTCTTTAATCCTCTAACTTTCTTTCCGGAGTTTCGTCTCTCCAATTTTTGGCACCGCCTCAAATTTATTATATCTTCTGTCTTCTATATTCTCTCTTCTGACTATGACGTCTATCACAGCCATTCCTATTCCACCAGCCTTTTTTTGCCCCTGGCGAAATTAAAAGGTAAAAAGATTGGTGTTACCGTTCATGGTCTGGGGAAGAACTTTATCAGCGGGGGGGTCTTAAACAAAATCGGGATATTTCCCCTTCTTATGAACTGGATCCTTTACCGCTGGCCTTATGATTTCCGCCTCTCTGCCGGCCGTCTTTCCGGCTATGTTCAAATCGGTAACGGGGTTGATATTTTTGAGTTTGACCGGGAAAAGGCCCGACCAAACCCAGAGTCTTTCACTGTCCTTTGCGTCAGCCGGAAAGATCCGGTCAAAGGGGTGGAGATTTTGGAAAAAGCCATAAAAATGGTCCAAAAAAAATATCCCCGGGTTCGCTTAAATCTGGTTTCCGGAAGGAGACGAACAGCCAAAGATTTCAAAACTGCCGATCTCTATGTCCTGCCGTCTTTATCCGAAGGTTTCCCGATCGTTCTTC
>CAZRUW010000025.1:0-7008 GCA_964603445.1 uncultured Gammaproteobacteria bacterium
CTTTCAATCCTTCGAGAAATAGCCAGAGCGGCAAACACCACGGTTAAATGAGCCTCAATCGCCTCCTGTTTGTGGTGGAAAACGGGTTGGGCTTTAAGGTCGGATTTACACATCCGGAAACTTTTCTCCACGTTAAAAAGCTTGTGGTAGGCATTAATAATTTCCTGGGGGGGAAGAGTCAGGTCGGTCACATAGCCTTTAATGCCGGCCAGGGCGTAGGCTTTGTCAATAAGAGCCTGGTTTAAAATTTTCTTCTGGCTGGATAGAGACACAAACCGGCTGCGTTTTACCGGGGTCGTCCCGTCAACCATTTTTTTGGCCTTGGCAACCTGGGTGTCAAGATTTTTAACGTCCAGCTTCGCCCGTTTTTCTTTGTACTGGTAAATGATTTGATAACCGTCTTTTTGGGTGACAATAATTTGATTGTCCGTCAGTTTTTGCCGTTTTTGAAAGTTAGCAAGGTCATATGGAATTTTGGTCATTCTTGAGCCAACAATAAACGAGTAACCATTTTGAACCAGGGCCTCCAGATTTGTCCGGGAAAGCATCGCGGCGTCAGCCACCACGGTAACTTTTTCTAAACCGTGGTCTTTTTTAAACTCTTCCAGGACCGGAATGATCGTTTTGGTTTCCGCCGTGTTGCCGGTAAAACTTTGCAGACTCAAGGGAAAACCGGCCGGGTCGACCAGAAGCCCAATGACAATTTGCGGTTCCAGCCGCCGCTCTTTAGACAGTCCGGGTTTGCGGTAATCATCTTCCTTTTGGACTTCAAAATAGAGGGTGGTGACGTCATACAAAACCAAGCTTAAGTTTTGACTTTTTACCTGATCAAAACACAGTTGGCTAATGGTTTGCCGGTAATTTTTCTTGACCACTTTTTGCAAACAGCGGTAGAGCTGGTTTTTACCCACATTAGTTACTCCTAATTCTTCCAGGACCCGGACACTTTCCAGTTTTGAGGTCGGTTCCACGATTCTGGCGATGCACAAATTGGCAAAATCCGGATCAGCCAATTTGGTCAGACCCAGATTTTGGTACTCTTGGGCCAGGGTCTTAAAGAGAAAGTCAGAACGGGACTTACGCAATTTAATTTCCAGTCTGGTAGCAGTTTCGGGAAACAAAATCATTTGGTTTCCCGCTAAACGTTTTTTGGCCAGGGAAATTAAGGTGGCCAATTCTTGAGAATTATGGGCACTGCCCACATGCTCCAGTTTGGTAATGGCCCCCTTTGCCTTAAAGATAATCTGGACGGCCGTTGCCCCGCTTTTGGTTTTAACTTGCCGGATAAAAGCCACAACAATATTTTAACCCGTTTAGGCTTGTTTGTGCCTGTTAGTGACCTAAAAGAAAAATAGTCGAGGCTAACTTACGAAGAAAAGGTGTGGTTTGAGAAAGTCAGGTTTTAAAGCAGAGAGAATAAGCCCATGGCCAAAAAAGACGACGTGAGCAAACTCCAGTCTATTGTTGAATCGGAATGGAAAGCCATTGAAAATACGACCGACGGACAAATGTTCCGCTCTGTTACCACCAAAAGTGCCCTAAATGCGTTAGCACGAAGACTTCTGGCAAAAAATGACAAAGAACGGGCAGAAATTGAACAGCGATTTGGGCAAATGACGCTTACCCTTCTCGAAACAATCACAAAGAAAAGGTAAAAGCCTAACTTGCAGTTGTAGCTGGTCTCCTTAACCTCTCTAACACCCACATCCGAATCAAAGTCGTTGGCCCCACACCGACATTTCTCGCCTTCAATCTAATTCTCCCTAAATCTTTTTCATCAAAACGCACAGTAATTCCCGTCGACAAATTCTTTGCCACCACCACTTTAACTTTTTTCCACTGATTCCAATACGGCGCAACACTGTGTTTATCCCAGAAATCAGCCTCCTCTTGGATACTTTTAAAATTTGGTATAGGTAATATTTTTTTATTCCGTTTCATATTCTTCTACCTCCTCTTTTGTAGCATTTCTGGCAGTAATTATGTAATAAACATTTTTGTAATCCTCATGAACCGCAATTAGTAAAAATCTTCCAGTTTTTGTTTTTCCAATTATTTTTAACCTATCCCGATAACTTTCCCTAATAATGAAACTCCACGGGCAAAGCCCGTGGTTTCTTACGATACGGCTTCGCCACGTCTGACGTGGCTTCGCCGAGTATTCTTTTCGAGCTTGCTCATCCACAAGTAGAACTTGTGGTATTCGCAAGTTCAAAAATAAAATCACTTTGTAAAACTTGCTCCACCTCTTCTATTACAATCTTGTGTTTAGCAATATGGGCCACATTCCATTCATCCCAGATTATGCTTTCAATCTTAATTTTGGTCATATTGTAACACAATACGTTACAAAATCAAGTCTTCAAAACTACTATCAAATCCGCCACATTACTGGCCAATCTCCCCGTCACGATGCAATCTCCCGTTTTTTGAAAAAAATTATACGAATCATTATTTTCCAAATATGCATTCACATCTAATCCTAACTTCTGACAAGTCTGCCAAGTCCCAATATCTGCCACTGCCCCCGCCACCGGACCATTGTCCCAGCCGTCCGAATCCACAGAAACGATTGTTATATTGTTAAATTGTTTCATTGCTAATTTATTGTTTATTGAAGATTGCTCATTGCTCATTTCCTGCAAGGCTCCCAGCACCAATTCCTGATTTCTCCCCCCTTGCCCATTTCCCCCAGCTGTTACTGTGGTTTCTCCGCCTGCGAGCAATACTCTTCCTTTTTTTCCTTTTTCCTGTCTCTTCACCTGAATCCCATCTCCTGCTTGCCCCGCGAAGCCTTGGCGAAGTGGAGCCTCTTGTGTCTCGCCTTTTATCTCAAATCTTTTATCTTTTATCTTATCCAAAAGTGTCTTCGCTGCTTCCCTTGCTTCCCCTTGTAATCTATCCGTCACAATTTCCGCCTCATACCCCAACTCCTCTGCCTTTTTCTTCATGGCTGAAAGCGCCGTCATGTTTGAGAGCACCAAAACATTTGTTGCGTTTTTCGCCACCGTCGGAGCCGACGCAATGACGGATAGGTCATTTCCCGGAACATCAGAAAAAATGAGTCCCAAAACCTTTGCCGGCATCAATTGTCTGGCCAGCCCCCCGCTCTTTACCCTATCCAATTTTTTCCGTACCTCATTCATTTCGGCAATATTCTTTCCCGATCTCAATAATCCCTGATTGGTTTTAATCAGTTCCGAAAGAGTTATCACCGGATCTGTCAGCATGGCCGATCCACCTCCACACACCACAACAAGAACCAAATCTGAGCCTGAAAGTTGCTTCTCTTTCAGCGTAGATAACATGTTTCTTGTAAAATCAACGTTTGTTTTTGACGGTACCGGATGAGTTCCCAAAGTGAAGTCAATTTTTCTAAAGCTTGCCGGGACAGCATCAATAACCCATCCCTCTGTCAACCTCTCCCCCAATTTTTCTTCAATAATTCTACTTATCCCCGCTGCTCCCTTACCAAATCCGACCAGAAATATCCTATTAAAATCTCTCAAATCCAGCTTCTCGTTCCCTGCTTCCAAACTTGAATCCTGGATCTTGAATCCTGCATCCAGAACTTTCTGCGGTTGAATGGCTTCCAACCCAGCCTCCACTATTTCCAAAACCGCTCTTCTGGCCGGAGTCTTTGCCAAATCGGGGAAATTTTTAATAAGGCTCATTTTCAGCTGACAGGACCCGCTTCTATGTTCTTGTCCGCAAATAATCATGTTCCGAGCTTGCCTCCAGTGATTTAATCTTTAATAATACTTCCTCCGGTGTCGTCACAATGTGGTAAACCTTCAGTTCTTCCGGCCTAAGCCGCATATTTTTTCCGAAAACCTCAATCACGTCGTGCCACCAAGCCCCGTACAAGATCAGGGGTTTATGGTGCCCGAAATGCAGCCGGGCCAGCCCCCAAGCCATCCCGAATTCGGAAATTGTCCCCGTCCCGCCGTTAAAAACCAAATAAACATCCGCCACCTCCATAATCTTGAGAGTCCTCTCAACGTATGTGTTAGTCTTAATCTCTTCATCAAAATTATTCTCCGCGTCTCGTCCCTCAAAAAAAGCCGGATGATCCTTATCCTTAGGATCCGGGTAATAAGTGATCCCAATAGCTTTTCCGCCACCGGCATGGGCTCCCGCCGTTGCTGCCCGCATGATCCCCGGCCCGCCGCCGTCAACCACCACGTAACCGTTTTCCGCCAAAATCTTCGCCGATTCGAACGACGCCCGGTAGTCAGCATCCGACTCTTTGGCATCGGCAAAACCCAAAAACGCTACTTTCGAAATTTCCATACACTAAGAGTAATCCCGAATATATCAATCTTTCAGATTGATGCGCCCGAGCACATTCGTGTTCGGGGCTGACAAATTCAGGCAAAATATACAAATATACGAATTCAAATATTGGTATATTCGTCTATTGAAATTGATTCGTATATTAGCAATTACTCCTTTTTCTTCCAAAGTAAAGCCATAATCACAGTAATTACCGAAAAGGCCACCAGTGACAAAAAGGGGATGGTCACAAAACCAAACCAATTGATATAAGTTGCAAAACACGAAACCCCGACACTGCAAGGGGCAAGATGCTCCGGAAAAACTCCTCTCTGTAATAAATATTGATAAAAGGCCAGTATCATCCCGGAAACAGAGAAGGGCAGAACATACACCGGTAACCCCTTGTCCTTGCGAAAAATTCCCACCATAATAATCACTACCAGTGGATACATCAAAATCCGCTGGTACCAGCAGAGCAAACACGGTTGCGCCTCGACCACCTCCGAAAAATACAAACTTCCGACCGTCGCCAAGAATGCTTGCGTCCAGGCTATATAATAAAGGCCTTTAAATCTCATTTCTCACCTTTTAGTATAATTATCACCAACCAATTTGCCAACAACTTTAACAAATACCGCCATGTCTGATAAAGCCCGAATCCTTTTTCAAAAGCTCAGGCACCCTGTCCGGCCTTTTGGCCTGTCCAGTATCATCCTGTACGTTGTCTCTTTCTTTCTTCTTTCTTCTCTTTTATCCTTAATCTTAATTTTAAAAGACCTTCCTTCTCCGACTGATCTGACCAACCGATCCCTTCCTCAAACCACCAAAATCCTCGACCGCAACGGGAAATTGCTCTATAACATCTTTGTCTCCGAAAATCGCACTATCATCCCCATCTCCAGCATTCCTAAATACATGCGGGAAGCCACTATCTCCATTGAAGATAAAGACTTCTATAAACATGGCGGCATCGACTTTGTGGGCGGCATCCTGCGGGCCATCAAAGACATGATCGTCTACCGTCGACTGGAAGGCGGCTCAACCCTCACCCAACAACTGGTTAAACTCAGCCTTCTAACCCCTGAAAGAACTATCCCCAGGAAAATAAAAGAGCTCATCCTTGCCTTTTGGACTGACAAACTCTATTCCAAAGATCAAATCCTGGCCATGTATCTTAACCGGATTCCTTACGGCGGGACTGCCTATGGCGTCGAGGAAGCCGCCCAAATATATTTCGGCAGGCATGCCCAAGACCTTGACCTTGCCCAATCTTCTCTCCTGGCCGGATTGCCCCAAGCCCCAACCTACTACTCACCTTTCGGCACTGATCCCTCCCGGGCCGTCATTCGTCAAAGAGAAGTTCTCGGTTTAATGGTCGAAAACGGCTATATCACCAAGGCTCAACAACAAGCTGCCGAAAATGAACCTCTGGTCTTTGCCTCCCCCTCACCCGGCATTAAAGCTCCCCATTTCGTGGCTTATGTTAAAGAACAGCTGGTTAAAAAATATGGCGAACAGGCTGTTGAACAGGGAGGTTTGAAAGTTACCACCACTTTGGACCTGGACCTTCAGGAGGCTGTTCAGGCCTCTCTCTCCGCCGATGTCGAAAAACAAAAAGACCTCAAGGTCGGCAACGGGGCTGCTCTGGTCACTAACCCTTCTACCGGCGAAATCCTGGCCATGGTTGGTTCTAAAGATTATTTTGCCACTGATGGAGGCAAAGTCAACGTCACCTTGGCTGAAAGGTCTCCCGGATCTTCCATTAAACCCCTAAATTACGCCCTGGGATTTCTTAAAGGAACCACCACCCCGGCCACTCCCTGGATCGATGCTCCTTTCTGCTTTCCGCCGTTCAATGGCAAATCCTATTGCCCTACTGATTATGACAATAAATGGCACGGCGTGGTCCAAACCCGTTTTGCCCTCGGCAACTCCTTTAACATCCCCGCCGTCAAAGAACTCTCTCTAAATACCATTCCGGACTTTCTTGCCACCGCTTCCGCCATGGGTATTTCCACCTTCACTGACCCCAGCCGTTACGGTTACTCCCTCACCCTGGGAGGTGGTGAAGTGCGCATGGTCGACATGGCCGTGGCCTTCGGTGTTTTTGCCAACGCCGGCCGCCGCCAGGATCTCACCTCCATCCTTAAAGTCGAAGACTCTAAAGGTAAAATCCTGGAGGACCTCACTGCGCAATTAACCCAATTAACCGCCTCTCAACTCTCCCGTAATACCCCTTGGAATGGTTCTACTCCCTGGATTCCCCACGGCAATTGGGTATTGCCCTCCGAAGTCACTTACCTTATATCTCACGTTCTCCTCGATGACTCCGCCCGGGCGGAAACTTTCGGATCCGGGTCCGTTCTCAATGTAAACAGTCTGCCAATTAGCGTCAAAACCGGCACCACTGAAGACAAACGGGACAACTGGACCATCGGCTACACTTCCGGAGCCAATAACCGCCTCGTTGCCGTCTGGGTCGGCAACAATGACAACTCTCCCATGAGCCCCTATCTTGAATCCGGCAACACCGGCGCTGCCCCGATCTGGCACGACATAACAAGCTTTGCTCTTAAAGGGATAAGCGTCGAGTGGCCCCAAAAACCTGACAATGTGGTCTTTGCCCAAATTTGCTCTCTTTCCTGGCTTCTTCCCGATCATAACTGCCCCGAAAGGGGAGAATACTTCATCAAAGCCTTTATTCCAACCCAAAAGGACAATGTTTGGGAC
>CAZRUW010000026.1:0-2573 GCA_964603445.1 uncultured Gammaproteobacteria bacterium
GTTTCATGGGAGAAACTCCCGCGCACCACAAAGCTTCGTTAGCATAAATATTTCCAATCCCCGCAATCTTTGACTGATCCAAAAGCAACAGCTTAATTGGCCGTCCCCAATTGCCGCAAATTTTCTCCAAATACTCCGGTGTAAAATCCTTCCCGAGGGCCTCCGGTCCGGTTCTTTCTTCTATCTTCTCTCTTATTTCTTCTTTATTCATAACCTTCATCCATCCAAACTGCCGCATATCATTGAAAAATAATTTATCTCCGTTGTCTAAGTCCAAAATCACGTGCGTTGTCTTCGCCGGCAATTCCAACCCCGCAAACGGAATCCCCTGTCTAAAGCTTATTGTTTGAGCAGCATATCCCTGCCCTGTCGTCTTATTTTGCTCTCTATCCTTTTCTTCTTTCTCTCTTCTTTCTTCTCTCTTATCTCTTATTTCGCCATACACCAACTGTCCCGTCATTTTGAGATGCACCACAATATTCTTCCCATTATCCAGTTCAATAATTATTATTTTCGCTCGCCGCCACACATCGGTAATCTTTTGCCCAATCACGTCATTTTTATCCCCTTCCCACATCTTCGCCAATCTGACTTCAACACCCACAATCCTCCTGCCGATCAACTTGTCAGCCAATTGGGTCCTGATGGTTTCCACTTCCGGTAATTCCGGCATATTCAGCTCTCTAAGTAACCTAAGTCACCTAAGTAACTTACCAAATTCCGTGACAAACCTCTCCTTGGAAAATTTTTCCGCCTGTTTTTGCAAATCTTGTATCTTGTATCTTGTATCTTGTATCTTCTCCATTACTTTCATCAACGATTCCACACTATATTCTTCAAAAAACGTCCCGGTTTTTCCCTCAACCACGCTCTCCAAATATCCTCCCGCTTTATACGCCACCACCGGGCACCCCGCCGCCATCGCCTCAACTACCGTCATCCCAAAATCTTCATCCTGGGCCAGCGCCAAAAAAGCTTTCGCCCCGGCCATCAATTTCACCTTCTCATCTTCCGTCACTTCCCCTAAAAACTCCGCGTATTTTGAACCGTATTTCTTCAAGTCTTCACTCAAAAACTTCAGCCCCGCCTGGGCCCCGGCAATCTTCAGTGGTACTTTTAGTCTTGCCGCCGCTTGCATCGCCAACTCAATTCCTTTCATCCCCACTATCCTCGAAACAATTAAAAAGTATTTTCCCTTTTTAGCTTTAAGAGGGGAGGTCTCTTGAAGGTAAACAGGAGGATAAATAATTTCTGAGTCTTTTCGATAAAACTTTTTTATTCTGGCTGCGACATTCTTCGAATTCGCCACAAACTGATCCACTCTTTTTGCCCCCAAAAAGTCATACAACCGCAGGAAGTGGGCTACCAAATACCCATAAATTCGCACCGGCAGATAGCGCTGCCACTCTGCTTGGGTTTCGTAGCCATACAAAAACCGTGACGGCGTGTGACAATAACAAATGACCTTGACATGTTTTGGAATTCCAACCGGCTTAGTCAAATAGCCGCTACTGCTCAAAATCACCAGATCATAATCCGCCAGCTGGGGGACAAAGCTTTCCCAAATCAGGGGAATCAAAAACCGAAGCGGGGAATGAAGATTCCCGTAACGGATCAAAAGATCTGCCCAAGAAGTAATTATCTTTGCCCCCTTAAAAGCCCGGTCCGCGCTGCTCCCCGGCGTCCTAAACGCCGTAAAAATCGGTGCCCCCGGAAACATCTCATGAAGAACTTGAAGGACTCTCTCCGCCCCGCCATATTCTTTTAAATAATCATGGACCAATGCCACCTTCAAATTCCGCATCTCCCTGATATCATACCACGCACGAATGTCAAAATTGCGGTGAGCTCATTGTCAATTATTAATATACTGCTCTAATAACGAGTCAAAATATCTCACTCTAACCTCCACCCTCTTTCCTGCATTATGATCCACCAGGGCAATCGGACCTCCCCGGGATTCTTCCTCACTTTGACTCCCGAAATACTCTACCGCTTCCCCTTCTCTCACCTCATCAATTTGCCGAAAAGCCTCAACGGCCGCTTGTGAACTTGGTTTAACAAAGACCCCTACAACACGACCCCTCCCGTTATTAAAATGGCGAAACCTCAGATCTGCCCTCAAGAACTCCTCGCCAAGCTGAAGACTAAACGCCCTGGGAAAATCCCTCTGCCCGTCTTCAGATCGACCACCGATATACTCCGTATAGCCGTCAACTTCTATTCTGGCCGAAGACATCTTAAAACATCATACCACCTGAGTAAAAACCACCCGTCATGGACAATTTCAATCTCAAATCAACCCCAACTGTTCACCGGACTGTTTCCTTTTATTGGGTAACTGTGTTACTGAGTTACCAGCTTTATTTATAAACTCTTTTTCCATCCTCTCCACGATCGTCTTAAATCCCAGTTCCTCCCGCATAAAGTTAATTCCCGAATTCCAATCAATTCCCGAAATTCCCGCTTTCTCCAGATCCAAATGCACCGGCACATCCGTCACAATCGTTGCCAATTTTTTAGCCAGTCCCGCGTCCTCTGCCCCCTCCGCCAGTTTTTTGGCTATTTTTGGA
>CAZRUW010000027.1:0-7801 GCA_964603445.1 uncultured Gammaproteobacteria bacterium
CTCGATATCTCTCCTCCCCGCGCCTATCGGACGTAATTCGTCCATCCGAGTAACTGTATCTCTCACATTTCTCACATATTCAGCCGCGGCAGCCATGTCGCACTCCCCTCGAATTCTAAATTTAGCTAGAATTTTTCTTCCTGTTCCGCCAGCCATATTTGCAAGTTTCCCCAAAATTAAATTAACTCAATTAACTTCGTCTTGTGGACCCGAGCGGAATTGTTTACACTACCTCGTTGGCCCGTAAAGGGCTGGTGGACCCGGGCGGACTCGAACCGCCTACCTTTTCATTGCAAATGAAATGTTCTACCAGCTGAACTACGGGCCCTCGCCCTCTCAGGTCAACTATTTAATTGTATTTGTGCAAATTCGTAACCGATTCGTGTGAATTAGTTTTGAAAAAAAATACCCGCTTCACAGCGGGCCAAAAGCTTCCTTTGACGCACAACCTACTTACGCCGACAAAACCCCTTAAGGAGCAGAGCAGAATATGTTGTTGTGACTGTCATTAAGAAAACCATCACCCGAACCGTGATGCGAAGGCATTATACCTAAGCGCGCAACCTGGTGTCAACTGCCAACTTTCCAATCTTAAATTGAATAAGGGTAAATATGACAAGGTTTACCCCAAAGATGTACACAGGAAAACCCACATTTGCAAAATTCCACACTCTTATTGTCAAAATCGTGATAAAAGCGTTAATTGACGGTGTGAGCCAGGGCCACGCGCTCTCTGTCTCTGGATGATTAAAAGATTTGACAATTGTCGGCAAAGAGGCAAAGACATCGGCGAAAATACTAAACGCAATCGCTACATTACCCACTTTAGTCATGTACCACAGGAATAAACCGAGCACTGAAAAGACTCCACAAATTAAATCAAATTTAGTCAATTTCCATGCTGATCTTCTGTTTGTAAATGAGGCTATAAGAATCAACGCAGGAAAAAATCCTTGAGCAAAAGTCATTAAGGATTGAATACCTACTCCTTGATAAATTTCAGCTGAAAAAGCGACGAACGAAAGAAAAGCCCAAAGAAAAAAGGGGACCCTATTTGGTTTTATTTTCCCCTGAATTGTTCCCACAAGATAGCTCGCAACCCCTACCAACTGAATCAACGACCCCAGAATCACAAACCTTTCGTCAATCATTCCAGAAGATTATACAGGAGAAACCCTTATTCCGTGACCACAACTGTCCCGCCGTCTGAAGGATTGAGATGGTTATGATACCCCCAGGTCCCCACTTTCTCAAAAGTGAAGTCATACTCGTCCTTGCCCCGGGCATCAGATTTCCCCTGGTCAAAACCGGGGTAATCGGTATGGATCGGGTGGGGGTTTGAGGCCACATCCATCGAACTGCCGCTTTTGTTCACAAATCTCACTGTCCCGCCCTTTTTAATCGTCACTGTTGCCGGCGAAAACCCGGAACTGGTGTAATCAACTTCCACACTTTCCACTGTCGCGCCCGCCGGTTGGGGAGTGTTTTGCATCTCTCCCGTGGAGGTCGAAGGTATTGTTGTTGAAGTATTCGGGGCCGGGCTGGTCACTGGCGCCGGTTGCCCGCCACCCGTTAATGCCGTCTTTATCTGGTGTCTGAACATGAACCCGCCCGCCAACACCACTATGGCCACTATTGCCATCGCCACATAAACCGCTGAATTATTTGAGGAAGGAGTCGGTGTATTTTCTTCCATGGGAAACAATTTAGGCCAGTTCTAAAAACATGTCAGTACACAAAAAATTAAAATGTGGGTGAACATGGAATCGAACCATGGACCTTCGTCTTATCAGGACGACGTTCTACCACTGAACTACTCACCCTTACAATTGTTCAACAAACTCCAAAAACTCTATTAAATTCTTCCTTTTCTCTCTAATGTGTCCTGACTTTAACTTTTTTTCTAACTTTCTCGCCTCAATTCTTGTCTCAAACTGTTTCGTAAATATAACCTCATATGGTCGATGGTTTCTCGTCGAACTTTCTTTACCTGAATCATGTTCGTCTTTCCTCCTCCTAAAATCGTTCGTTAATCCTGTATAAAACGTCCCGTCTTTGACACTTTTTAAGATATAGACCGTGTACATTTTATCTTAAGGAAGGCGCCTGCCTGACGGCAGGCAGGTTCTACCACTGAACCACTCGCCCACCTTGGTTCCTATTCTAGCATCGACTTCAGTATTTTGCTTAGGCCCGCACCCCGAGCTTGTCGAGGGGGAGAACCGCAAGCTCATTGTAGCATCCACCCGAAAATTCTGGTACCCTTTTTATGTCATGAACCATCTCAAAACCCCTCTCATCATTTTTATCAACTCTCTCATCTACGTCATCTATTTCTTTTCCCTGCCGCACCACCTTCGGACTTTCTTCTCGCCCTTCAAAAGAGTCACCACCCAAGGATCCGCCCCGGGATTCAATCTCCAGGAGCTGGGTGAAGTCCTTTCCTACAATCTCGTGTCGATCGGTATGGGCATCATCATGCGAACCGGTGTTATTATTCTTGGCCTGTTAACCCTGCTCCTCTTTGCGGCCGTTGGCTTTGTTATTCTTCTGACCACATTTCTTACTTCCCCCCTCTGGCTGCCTCTCTCCCTCTGGCAAGATGCTATTAAAAGAAAAGAGATTGGAAGTCTTGTCCAACAATCCCAAGAGAAACCGGGGCCAACTCTCCAAAAGCTTCTCACTCAAAAACCTCTTGGCCGGTTCATAAAAAGCAAAGCTGCCATACCGGACGCCCAGCTGCAAAGCTTTCTCACCTCAACCTCCTCATTTCAAGACGCCACCGAGGTCAAAACCCTCGACGAACTTTTCGTCTTCCTTGCCAAAAACTTCTCCCCGTTTAAGGAATTTCTCCAAAAAAACCTCCTTGATGAAACCGACATCTCCCGCATCTGCCTTTGGTTCCAAAATCTTTCCCAAAAAAACCTCGTCGATCTCACTAACCGGGATACTATTAAAAAGGTATCCGGAATCGGCGCCGATTGGTCATACGGCTACACCAACAACCTGGACAGATTTCACGTTCCTCAAGGCTCCAGCCCGTTCCCCCGCGTTGTTGGCCGCGACCGCGAGGTTTCCGAAATCGAAAATGTCCTCTCCAAGACATCCCAAAACAGCGTCATTGCCGCCGGCGAACCCGGCGTCGGCCGCCACGCCGTAGTTGACGAATTCGCCCGCCGCCTTTTTGAAGGGAACGTCCCTCCGGACCTCGTCGGTTTCCGCGCCATCTACCTGGATCTCAAATCGGCCCTTTCCGGTCACCAAAGTCCCACTGACAGCCGCAAAGCCGTTCTCGATCTGTTTGAAGAAGGAAGAAACGCCGGCAACATTATTCTTGTCATTGACGACATCGATAAATTCTTCGAGACTGGCGGAGAGCGCCTGGATCTTACTGATATTCTCAATCAAACTCTCTCCGACGGAAAACTCCGGGTCATCGGCCTCACCTCCAAACAACTCGCGGATAAATATGTTCTCCAAAACAGCAGCCTTCTCAAGCTCTTTAGTCTTGTCACCGTCGACCAACCCGACATGGAAACCGTCTTTCTGGAAATGGAACTCTCCATTGTTCCGGTCCTGGAAAAACAGCACCACGTTGAGATTTCCTATAACGCCATCAAAGAAGCCGTTACCGATGCCGACCGGTTTATTTCCACTGTCCCTTTCCCTGAAAAGGCAATTAACATCCTCGATGAAACTATTTCTTTTGTTAAAAATGAACACCCCCACATGCAAATGCTCTGGGGCAGCGACGTCCAACGTTACCTCTCCACCAAAAACCAGATCCCCCTGGGCAACCTTGAAGGCTCCCAAAAAGATAAATTAGCTAACCTGGAAACTCAACTCCATCAGCGAATCATCGGCCAGGACGAGGCTGTAACGGCCTTATCCCGCGCCATGCGCCGGGCTGTCCTCTCGGTTTCCGCCCGAAATAAACCCATCGGCACCTTCCTCTTTCTTGGGCCAACTGGTGTAGGGAAAACGGAAACCGCTAAGGCGCTAGCTCAAGTCTATTTTGGAAGCGGCAGCGCACAAAAAGATTCCTTCGGCAGTGACACCCGCTTGGTTCGTTTCGACATGAGTGAATATCAAGGTGAGGTAGGCCTCGAAAGACTCCTTGGTTCCGCCAAAAACAACACCCCTGGGCAGTTAACCAGCGCCATCATCAACAGCCCGTTTGCCGTCGTCCTTCTTGATGAAATTGAAAAAACCCCGCCCATAATTTCCAATCTCTTTTTAACCCTTTTGGATGAAGGCTATATTACCGACGCGGCCGGCAAAAGAATTTCTGCCCGCGAAAACATCATCATTGGCACCAGCAACGCCGGAGCCTTATTTATTAAAGACCGTGTCGAAAAAAACGAAAATTTAAATTCTTTGAGCGAAGATTTAATAAAATACGTTCAGGATGAGAAAATATTTTCCCCCGAATTTCTCAACCGCTTCGACAGCGTCATTGTCTTCAGACCCTTAGATAACAACCAGATGAAAGAGGTAATTAAACTGATGCTCCAGGGAGTCGCCAAACGTCTGGCTGACAAAAAGATTACCCTCGAATACACGCCGGAGCTCTTGGATCGGATCATTCAGAACGGCTACAATCCGTCCTTTGGCGCCCGCTCGATCCGCCGGTATATCCAGGACACTGTCGAGGATGAAATTTCCCAAAAACTTCTCACCGGAAACTTTCCCCCGGGTTCTACCTTAAAAATCTAGCCCGGTCTGCTAAAATACGTTAATGGCCTGATGGTGAAGTGGAAACACGGGAGTCTGTAAAACTTCTACGCGGGGGTTCGATTCCCCCTCAGGCCTCAATGAGATATAAACTTCTCCGGGCCCAAAGCCCCGGAGTTTTCAAAAGGAAGTTTAATGAAAGACCGGCAAAAAAAATCGGACTATTCTTTTCGAGATTGGGAACAAATTAGAATTTTTCCCGATCTAATCCCGGTGGTCGGTGCCATGACTTGGTCCGAACGGATTCGCCGAGAAAGACGATTGTCTCTTCGAGAATTTTATTTTGCAAAATTTAAAAACCCTGTATCCTGGCTCTCACTTGGAACTAGTGAACTGCCAGAACCAACAGATAGAAAGGCTGCCGTAAGATCGGGATTACTTGCTCTACGAAATTGCGTGTTTGCCGCATACCATACAGTTCTCCCGGTGCTTGTTTACCTTCACACACGCTAAGTGGCTCGGCTACAAAAAACCGCTGGTCCTAACCAGCGGAATTTTCAATTCGCGTTCATTCGCATACAAGATAGTATTTACCCTGCATTCGCTTATATTCGCATCGTTTTAGCTCTTAAAAAGTGGTAGGTAGGATTTTCTTTCACCACGAAATCCTCAAAAAGTGGGAGTTTAATACCCCGATCAAAAGACCGGAGTCCGTGATTACCTCTTAGAAAGGAGGTGATCCATCCCCAGCTTCGGCTAGGGATACCTTGTTCATGTTCACCCACGACTTTCGTGTGGCATGGACTATATCTTCATCCGCCCAATTCGGCGGAGCCAACGTGTAGTCTCTACGGGGCTAAGACTTTGACGATAGATGATAGAAAATGGAAAATAGTTTTTTGAGGTTAGAAAATCGAAAATAGACTAGTCAAAAGTCTTCCATTTATCTCGAAGGTTTACTAATTTACCTCCTAAATTTTGATATCTCTTGATAAAGCTGTCACAGAAATCTTTTCTCCAGAAACCAAGATCTCTTGCCATGCTAAGATGAACTTCCATCTCATTGGCTGAACCAATTGCCTTATCCAGATGATTCTTAAATTCCTTTGGAAAACGTCTTTTAGCCCATCCTTCAGCAATATTTGCTGGAGGCGACTTCGAACATCTTCGAAGTTGTGAACCCAAATCGTTCTTCTCATAAATTGGAAGCTTATTTACTTCACGATTAACTATAATTGCTAATTCGTAAGATTCTTTGTAAACTTCCAGGTCACGAAATGATTGAATCACGCTTTAATCTTAGATGTTCTATCTTCTATCTTCAATCTTCTACCACTATCTTCTATGCTCTATTATCTACCGTCTAATCCGGCTTCCCACGGTGTTACCATTTAAGGTTTCTCCGTTACAGTTGGATTTAACATTCAAATTACTCTGAAAGGTCGCTAAGCCTTTTCAGCTGGACGACTTAAGCCTCATCGCCGACCTTGGCGTGATCCGCCAGATGGCGGACTTCAGCCACTGCCGACTTTGCTGCCTTGACGGGCGGTGATTGGAATCAGAAACCTGTTCCTCCCCACTGGACATGCGGATTTCCCGCATCCAGCGAGTCTCTCACTAAATTCTCCTTTAATATTTTGATTTTGTTTATTCCTTCTGCCGTCAAATGCTGCTTTTTAAGCATCAACTGCGCAACTTGGTAAAACAAATCAAAACTATATTTTTTCTTGGCTTGTAATGGAAATTTTTGGAAAAAAGGAATTACTTGTTCAGTAATATCTTTGATATTAGAAACTTTATATTTGTAATGGGGCTTCCACTTTGAATATTTTTCATATTCCAAATGGTAAATGTTGCCACATTGCAAAGTTTCTCTCACTCTTTCCAGAATTTCCTTATCATCCTCTCGAAGTTCAATCTCAAAAATGAGTCTCACCTCAAGTAAACGATTACCTTTATGTTTGTTGAAAGTCACACTAAAGCAACCTTCTCCATCCACCAAACCAACCAAATAGTAAGGATTTAGTTTAGAGTTCATCCCTTCACTAGTAAACAGTTATCAATCTTCTACTTCGCGTAGCTTTCCAGATACCCACAATTTTTACAACGAAATGTCATCGTATTTCTTGCATCTGGATCACTTAATCCCCAAATTTTCAATTTCGTAGTCCAGAATTGAGAAGAAAGTCCAAACATTCCTTTACGTTTTAACGTCCCCTGCTCGAACTCCCCTCCACAGACTGGACATTTTCTATTTTTATCCATTCTTATCACCTGCTTTCGCTTCCATTATAAGAAAACTGATAACTGTTTACTAGCTACTATGGACTCAGCTGACTTCCTGTATCCAAATTGTTCTTGACGATACAGGATCTCTCTGGGTCACTTAAGAAACATTTTCAAACATCCTAAAAAGTTTTTTTAAATCCCTTCCTCTTGGTACACCCAAAAGTCGAGAAACTTTTTATACTTAGGCTGTTTTTCGTTACATCGAACCCTTCAGACTTTCTTTTACAAGAAAAGTCCTGTTCTTCAACTATTTAAATGGATTTACACCATTTTGCTTCTTAAGCTGCCAGACGCCTTTATTTTGTACAAGACCCGAGAACGTATTCACGGCCACCTGCTGATTGGCCATTACTAGCAATTCCGACTTCATGGGGTCGGGTTGCAGACCCCAATCTGAACTGAGGCGAAATTTGAGTGATTAGCTTGCTATTGCTAGCTTGCGACACGTTGTTTTTCGCCATTGTAGGGTGTGTGTTGCCCAGGGTATAAGGGCCATGCGGACTAGACATCTGCCCCTCCTTCCTCCCCACATCCAAAAACAGAATATTTTTGAAATAAACAAATCGGTCTTTGAATTAGTAATTCATTTGCCATTTGCTTATTCCAAGTATTCCATACTTGGATGTGGGGCGGTCTCTTGTGAATATTTAACACAAGATAGGGGTTGCACTCGTTTCCCGACTTAACGGAACACCTCACGGCACGAGCTGAGGACAGCCATGCAGCACCTGTGCTACCATCCTTGCGGATTTCCCCTTGTTTCCAAGGGAATGTACGGTAGCATGTCAAACCCTGGTGAGGTCTTTTGCTTCGTATCAAATTGAACCACACGCTCCAC
>CAZRUW010000028.1:0-9916 GCA_964603445.1 uncultured Gammaproteobacteria bacterium
TAATTTCTAATCAATGTTTAAATTCTTAAATGCCTAATTTCTAAGTTTTGGTCATTATGTCATTTGGATTTGATTAGGTCAATTAGAAATTAGAAATTAGTCATTTAGTTAGTGCCTTCCTTACCGCTTCATGCTCATTCCAGGGTTCTTCTCCATGACCATAATTCATCGACTTTTCATGTCCTTTGCCACAAAGAAGTATTACATCTCCTTTTTGAGCTAATTTCTGGATTATAAATTTTATTGCTTTATCCCTATTTGGTATCTTAAAAAATATATGTTCTCCATTTGAAATTTGATATTTAATATTTGATATTTGATAATCTAGTGGTATGTCTCTGCCCACCGACCCCACAATCTATCTCGTCCCACTGGCAATTGTCACTCTTTTGGCTTCCCTTTGGCAAATCCACCAGAACGAAACCGACCTGGATAAAAAGAAAAAAGAAATCGACCAAAGAATGTATGAAACCCTGATTCTTCGCGAAATTGGCGAAAGAATCGGCTATGAACTTAACATCGGCAAAATCCTGGACACGATCACCGGGTCGCTGAATAAACTTTTGTCTTACTCGGCCGTCAGTTACATGCTCATTGACGGTTCCGGGGCGGCAGTCAATTTCCAAATTCACCTTGAGGAGAGCGTCAACCGGAAATTTTTGGAGACCGTGCGGAACCATATGCTCGAGGGACTAAATAAGGTCGCCCCGCACTTCTTCTCGACGGCCGATCTTCGCGAAACTGTTTCCGGAACAATAATTGATGAAGCGGTCAATGATCCTGTGTCCTCACTCTGGGTAATGCCTTTGACCATTAATAGCCGGGGCTTGGGGGTGATGGCTATTGCCAGCAAAAAAAACGGACTTTATCGTGGGCCGGAAATGGAGGTCCTGGTAAAAATTCTGGCTCAGGCGAACCGTGCGGTCAATAACCTAGAAAAAATAGTGGCTTCTCAGGAAGAGAATCTCAATGCCATGGTCTCTTCGATGACCGACGGCGTCCTCATGCTGGATAAAAAACTGGGTTTAATGGTTATTAACCCCGCCGCCGTGACTCTTTTGGGCCTTCCTCCGGAAGCAAAAGTGACCATTTTTGACATTGCTAGAATCCTGGCGGACAAAGTTGACCTGAGATCAAAAATTGAAGAGAGCAACCGGGAAAACAAAGTGGTCGTGGTTGACAGTCTGGTTGTTGGGGAAAAGATGTCCCAACTTTTCATCTCCCCGGTTTCCGACCATGGCCAAAACCGGGTCGGGACCGTGGTCCTGTTTCACGATATCACTGTTCAAAAGGAACTGGAGAGAGTCCGCGAGGAGTTTACTGCTATGATGGTTCATGAACTTCGGGCTCCATTGACTGTCGTTTCCGGGGCCACGGACATGTTTCGGCGAAATCCGGCCTTGAGCGGTGAGCCGCAAGGCCAGGAACTTTTGCGAACAATGCAAAACTCTGCCTCCAGTATGTTGTCTCTGGTTAATGATCTTTTAGATATTGCCAAAATTGAAGCTGGCAAGTTTCAGATTGTCAAAACCCGCGGTGATTTGGCAGAAATCATCCGTGACCGGACAATTTTTTTTGCCCAACTGGCGTCCCCGAAGTCTATCACACTTTCCGCTGAGATTGGCGAAGCTGATCTGACGGCTGAGTTCGATCGTGACCGCATCTCCCAGGTCTTTAACAACCTTCTTTCCAACGCCATCAAATTCACGCCGGTGGGCGGCAAAATAACCGTCAGTGCCGAAAAAATAAATTCGCCAAATGATATCAAGTGGCGCTACGGTGCCGTGCAAAGCATCAACATCACCAACCCCGTTATCCTGGTAGCCGTTTCCGATACCGGAAAGGGGATAGCTTCGGAAAAAATTTCCGATCTTTTCTCTAAGTTTAAACAGCTTCATCCAACTGAAGGAGAAATGGGCACCGGTCTGGGCCTGGTCATTGCCAAAGGGATTGTCGAGTCCCACGGCGGCACGATTTTTGTCGAGTCGAAGGTTGATCAAGGCACCACTTTCTACTTTACAGTTCCGGTGGTCCCTCCACCAGCCGAATCTTCGCCGGGCGCGAATTCCGGGGCTTGACAATTAGCAACTGGGGATGTAGACTGCTAACGTTTTCTTTGGGCCCACACCGAGTCTGACTCGGGAGGACCGCAAGCTTTGCTTATGGACAAAACAACTGTCTTACCGGTAGCTCCTCTTCGTGATGGCCCCGTCTTTCCCTACACCGACGTTCCTCTTGTTTTTGGGCGCAGCAAAAGTGTCGCTGCCTTAAAAAGCGCGGCCGATACCAACCGGCTCGTCTTTGTTGTGGCTCAGAAAAATCCGGGCGAAACCGAAACCGACACTCAAAGTCTGGAATCTGTCGGCACCATCTGTCAGATTAAACACATTTTTCAAAGCGCCTCCGAAGTCAATGTTCTGGTCTCCGGTGTGCGCCGGGCTCGCGTTTTGCGTTACCAAAATCTCAATGACTTTTTGGTCGCCGAGGTGGAAGAAGTTCCCGACAACATTCCCCAAAATGACCCGGAAGTGGGGACCTTAATGACTCACGTTACCGCCGAATTCCAAAACGCCATCAGGCTGGGGCGCAGCTTTGATTTTTTTGTTCTCTTAAAAATCACCTCCGGCCTGGGTCCAGCCGAACTGGCCAATCAGATGGCCTTCGTTCTGGATTTTACGCCTTCCGAGAAGCAGGCTTTTCTCGAAGAAACCAATGTCAAAGTCCGTCTCCAGAAAATTTCCGAGCAGTTGGCCAAAGAAATTAAGGTCATTGAGCTGGAAAGAAAGCTGATTTCCACCAGTCAGGCAAAGCTGGACAAGAACCTCAAGGAAAATATTCTCAAGGAACGCAAGAAAGCTATTGAGCAGGAATTGGGCGAGATGGGGGAGGAAGAGAAGGAAACGGAAGAGCTGAGGACTAAGGCTAAAAAAGCCGGGATGCCCCAGGAAGTTTTGGACAAGACTCTCAAGGAAATTAAACGTCTGGAGCAAATGAGCAACATGAATCCCGAGGCAGGCTATATTAGAACCTATGTGGACTGGCTTTTGGAGATGCCCTGGAATGTCAAATCGCCAAACAACACCGATGTCAAGGAAGCGGAAAAAATTCTCAATGAGGACCATTACGGTTTGGAGAAAATAAAGGAGAGAATTGTCGAATACCTGGCCGTTTTGAAGTTAAAGCACGCTCAACCGCAGGAAGCTGAGACCACCCCAAAAGACGAGGGGAAACCTTCGCCGAATTTGCCTGATGAGGGAGGGAAAAAGAAAAAAACCTCCACTCCGACCATTCTTTGCTTTGTCGGACCGCCGGGGGTTGGTAAAACCAGTATCGGTAAATCCATTGCCCGGGCCCTGGGACGAAAGTTTGTCCGTATCTCTCTGGGCGGAATCCGGGACGAGGCAGAGATTCGCGGCCATAGGCGCACCTACGTCGGGGCTTTGCCCGGCAGAATAATTCAGGGAATAAAGCAGGCCGGCACCAAAAACCCGGTTTTCATGCTTGACGAAATTGACAAACTCGGAGCCGATTTTCGGGGAGACCCTTCCGCCGCCCTTTTGGAAGCTTTGGACCCGGAACAAAACTTTGCCTTTTCGGACCACTACCTCGAAGTTCCTTTTGACCTGTCCGAAGTTATCTTCATCACTACCGCTAATATCTTGGAAACTATCCCTCCGGCGCTTCTGGACCGTCTGGAAATCATTCATTTCCCGGGTTATACCAGTGAGGAGAAGTTTCATATCGCCCAAAAGTATCTCATCCCCAAAGAGCTGGAAGCCAACGGGCTAAACTCTTCCCAGGTGACTGTTTCCGACCAGGCCCTGCAGGTTGTTATCGCCCGTTATACCAAAGAGGCCGGCGTCCGCAATCTGGAGAGGGAAATCGCGACGGTTTTTCGCAAAATCGCCAAAAAAATTGCCGAGGGTAAAGCCAAAGAGAAAACCCAGGTTGTTCCGGCCGGTTTGCACAAGTATCTGGGTCCGTATAAGTTTACTTCCACGATTGCCGAGCGCAAAGATGAAGTGGGACTGTCCACCGGGCTGTTTTGGACCCAGGCCGGCGGTGGGATTCTTCTGATTGAAGTGGCGATCATGCCCGGGAAAGGCAATCTGGTCCTGACCGGTCAACTTGGGGATGTTATGCAGGAATCGGCAAAAGCGGCTGTTTCCTATGTCCGCAGTCACTATAAAGAACTTGGCCTGGCGGAAAAATTATTCCAGAAAATTGACATTCACATTCATGTCCCCGAAGGCGCCATTCCTAAAGACGGCCCCTCAGCCGGAATTGCCCTGACCACGGCTCTGGCTTCGGCATTGACTAAAATCCCGGTCAAAAAATTCGTGGGGATGACCGGGGAAGTAACTCTTCGCGGCCGGGCTCTGGAAATTGGCGGCGTGAAAGAGAAAGTCATCGGCGCCCATCTGGCCGGGCTGAAAGTCATTGTCCTGCCCAAAGACAACAAAAAGGATTTGGAAGATATTCCCAAAAACGTTCTTTCGGACATGGAATTTAAATTTGTTTCGACAATGGATGAAGTTCTGGATATTGCCTTAGTGTCCAAACCTCAGCCGAAAAATGAAGTTCTTGGTGGGAAACAAGCTTCCGCCCATTCCTTCGCCCGTCTGGAAACCCCGGTTTCCTAAGTCCCCACTCGTTGGGACAGTCTTGGTAAAATAATTGAAAGGATCAAAGCTGTTACCACCAGAAGAATTGGTATCAAAGTCAAGCTTGGGTGCCCCGTTGGCTTTATAAACTCCATGATGATTCGAACAATCATTACGTGTGACAAATAAATAAGATAGGAATTTTTTCCGATAAAAGCCAGGGTCTTTTGGAAAGCTTCCGGGAACAGCAACAAGCCCTTCCCCCAATAAATCCCCGTTAAAATCACCCCGGTGGCGTAAAGTAAAACTGAAACCTTGGTAAATCTGGTCGCAATTATCAGATCTGCCGGCAGTCTCAAAACGGTAAAAGAGTCATCCACCACTAAAAATAATCCTACCAATAATATCCCCGGAACTAAAAATCGGGTCAGCTTGCCCACGGTGTCCTTCGTCGGTTTTTCCACTGACAGGAAAATTCCCAAAATGAAATAGAACAGCCAACTGCCGAAGAAAAGATATTGTTCCTGGTCAGACCAGTGGCCCGAAGGGTAGAGGAAAGCAAAAGAATAGATCTGCCACCCAAAAGAAAAGGCCAATGTAGCTGCCGGGAACTTTTTGACCAAGTAAAGTAAAAGTGGGAAAAGAAGATAGAACTGAAAGATCATGGGTACAAAATATAAATGATAGTCCGCCCTACCCAAAATGATGGCCGGTAGAATGGACACCGGATTGGCAAACAGTGTCGAGCCGGAAGGAAACCAGGAAGCACCCAAACTTACCAAAGTCCAAATAAAATACAAGGGCAGAATCTTTGTCGCCCGGTGCAGGTAAAAATCCTTGAGATCAACTGCCCTGTCGCGGTATTTTGCCGCCAGCATAAGGCCGGAGAGAGCGACAAACAAAGGAACGCTAAAGCGGGAGATCTGATCCAATGTTACCAGAGAATTCCATTCTCGTCCCCAGGGCAAAAAGAGAGGAAAAAAATAGCCTCCGAGGTGAATTTCCACCACTGCCAGAATAGCAAAGGCTTTCAGAATATCAATTTCAATTTTTCGGTTGGTGGACAAGTTGGTCCAATTTTATAAAACTAAGTAGTCGAAGGATAGTGGGTTGTTCTCCCGTTAGCAGGTAGGTGTAGACTCGCTCCACCCCTCGGGTGGAACACGTTCACACCTCTGGTCAACAGAACTTTACACCCCGGGGGTGAAACAGCTTTACACCTAAGGATTTAACCTGTCAGTTGCATGGCGGCAAAAATCATAACCGCGGCGGCAATAAAACGAACGGCATAGACTTTGTTCGTGTGTTTCTCCAAAAGTTTCGGGGCAAAAATAGAAAACAGAAAAGCAATAATCATGGAGAAGGGTGTATTCACAATTAGAGAGGTAATTCCCAGGTTGACTCCATAAGCGATATTTCCCGCAAAATCGGTTATTGTCATCAGTATTCCCATAATTCCCACAGGAGCTGCTTGGGCAGATCTAATCTTTTTCAAATCTTTAACAAATAATGGTAGTGTCGGGACAAAAAGGAGGGCATCAATAACTGCGATCCATAGATTATTAGTCCAAAGGGAATTCTTCATCAAAGAAATTTTGACAAACGCGCCACTCAAAGCCAGGATGAACATCGCGAAAAGTCCCACCATAATTGATTTTTTGAAGAAAGATTTTGGGTCAAATCGTTCGTCCAAAGAGGTGAACATGCCTCCGATGAAAATAAGCGCAATGAAAAAAAGCTGATTTACAGTCAACTTCTCGTTTAAGAAGGCTGCACCAATGAGAACGGCAAACACGCCCCGAAAATTAAAAAGGGGAGTCAAAACCGAGACGTCAAGGACATAGTTTGAAAATATCCAAAAAATGAGAAAAAGAGCAGAGAAAACGGCGGCTAGTATTACCGCCAGCCAGTCATTAGGTAAACCGGCATGAAAAATTATGGCAGGGGGAATCGTAAACAGAAGGACAACAAAGTTAATAAGAAAATTGAAAAGCCAGGGATTGGCAATCGCGTGTTTACTTGTAAGTTTGGCTGTAATTGCCGTCAGTCCAGTGGACAAAGACGCAATCCAGGCAAAAACATAAAAAGGCACTCCTAAATTTTACAGCACCTGAAAGTCAAAGTATAATAAGTTCATGCCAAAAATAGTGGTCACCAACCCCACGGGTCTTTCCCCGAAACAAAAGTCTAGGCTGGAAAAATTGGGAGAGGTGAAATTCTATTTTTGAACTTGCAAGCACCACTGGCTTTGCCAGTGGGTGAAGCAAGCTCGAAAAGAATACTCGGCGGAGCCACGTCAGGCGTGGCGGAGCCGTGTCGTAAGAAACCACGGGCTTTGCCCGTGGAGTTTCATATTACTCAAACTCAAGGGAATGTTTTGAACTTGAATAAACTTCCCCTTGCTGTCTAGATCAGCATTTCACACTCACTCCGCAATAATAGCAATTCGGGATCAGCTGACCATAAGGTCTGACAAGCTTTTTGTGGCAGCCCGGGCACTCGAATTGGAGAGACCCCATGTGATCCGAACCGAGTCCGCCAAACATTTCCGAGAAAGCCGTTCCCTTTCCTCGGGCCGGGGGACAACTGATAGAGTGTCTACCCAACAGGCCCATTTGTTGCATTTCCCTGGCAACTTGTCGGCCACTGACTCCATTATTAATTAAATCTGCAATATATTTTGCCGCTCGCATTAGTTCTTCGTCAGACACTGACGTTTTTGCCTGAGCAACATTGGGATCAAGGATTGCAATCTTTTCCCAAATAACCTGAAGATCAAACTTTCCGGTTACAAAAAGGAGTGCGGGACGCAATTCCTCAACATTTTGAACAACTCCTCGGGTTTGGGGAAAAAGCTCATAAACAAGTTGCAGGATTTCTTTTTCGCCGGCATTAAAAAGAATTGCCGAATTTCGGCATATCTTTTCGCCGTTGACGCTATCGTAAAAAATTTGGTGAGTTATTATTTTTGAGCAGGGATATTTATCGCCATAAGCCGGGCTCAGCCAAACAGCAGTACCACTGTCTGAAGCTTTCATCCAGTGTTCTAACCTTTCAAAGACTTGGGCTTCGGCAGATTCCGGATAACCACGTGTCAGTATTTGATCACGGACATAGACACGTTCCTGATTCCTTGGATCTCCGGGAGAAGGGAGAACATACAAGCCTCTATCATCCAAATGAAACGGATACTCATCGGTGAGCCTGTGAGTTTCTTTGGCGATAGAAACCACCTCCTCAACTCTAATTCGTTGTCCGCGAGCCACAGCTCTTTGCCAGGAGAACCCAAAGCGAGTAACGGTGTCAATGGGAGCTTCAACAAAACTGGTTTCCGAAGATCTGATAATCATCTCTGTGCTCGCAGAAAAACTTTTGGGCTCTGGGTTTACAGTAGCGGCACTCCCACGGACTTGCACCGTGATTCACCAATACATTTCAATCTACTTTCTTCCGGAGATTTCGTCAAGGAGCAAAACAGACTCCGGATTTAACCAAACAATTACCCCACGGTCGTGGTATATTTGTTTGGTCAGATCCAAGAAACAAAATATATATTTTTGGGCTTTGCTATAGTCCGAAGAAGAAAACTAAAAAGCCTGAAGCAGACAGGTTCCGGCCAGGACAAGAATCAAAGCGGCGATTTTTTTGAAAAGGAAATCCCGTTCTTTCAGGAAAATAATTCCGGCGATAACCGAAAAAGCCAGTGACAAACTGAACGCCGGCAGAACTCTCGACGCCTCGCCGCCGACTTGAAAAGCCTTCAAGAGGCAGAACATGGACAATGATAAAAGTGGCCCGACAAAAATAATAGCCTTTCCCTGAAGTTTGAACTCTTTTTTTACTGCCTGAACTTTGCCGGGGAGAAAGAAGACAAACAAAGCCATCGCTTCCAAGAAAAACATAATGCTTCGGTATAAAGACGCCGAAAAATATTTCCCCATCTCTTTGTCTACAAAAGAATTAATGGAAAATAATAAAGCTGCCAGAAGGATTAAAATTTTCCCCTTTGAAAGATTAATTCTTTGTCCTTGCCAGATAAGCAGGATGCTTCCTAAAACTATCAAAGACACTCCCACGATTTTACTCACTGTCAGAATTTCCTTGAAAATAAAAGCTCCTCCCAAAAGGGCCCAAAAATTAGATAGCTGAACTAAAATCGATACGACAGAAACCTCTTCGAGCTGTCTTCCCCGGATGAACAAAAGATCAGTGGCCGCGTAGGAAAGAGGAAGAATAATCAAAACAAAAATAACCTGCGGATTAAACAGGTAAGATATTTTTTCAAAAGGCAGAACCAGAAGAACAGCCAGCCCGCCAAAAAATGTGGTGATAAACGTAAAAGCCTTGGCGTCACCCCGGCCATGGAGAAGAATCCGGATCGCCAGCCCGTAAGCTGTCATCAAAATTGCCCCCAAAAGGGTAAAAAGAAACCAGCTCATATACCTCTATTTTTGAACTTGCGAGCGCCACGGGTTCTACCCGTGGTGTTTCATTTGTTCAACCTCGGAAACTATCTTCTTGATCATCTCCCCATAGGTCCGAATTGGCAGATTAAGTTTTTTAAATTCTGTCAAATTCATACCTGTTTGCATACGGCGGGTTTGTTGGTCAACTCCTATAACCTTAATACCAAAAGGTTTCAGGACGTCTGAAGCCAGTTCATATTTTGATTTGAAAACGTCAAACGCGACAGATACGAGGTTGGCAGTAATTTTTCCCTCAATATATTTCTTTATAACTTCAGATAAATGTCCGATATAAGTAGGTTGGAATTTCCATGAGGTATCGTAAACTACGGGAACTTTTTCCCGGAGGTTTTTTAAGAATCGGTTAAATGTCCGGTCGTTAACTGTGTTTGGACTATAACCAATAATCAAATGCGGGCGGATAATTAAAAATCCCGCTTGAACTTGAGAACTCCATTTTTCCCCGAACACTTTTGACTGGCCATACATATCCAGCTTGTCAAAGACAACTGCAGAAGAAATGAAAATAAACTTAGCCCCAATTTTATTTGCTCCTTTAACAAGATTTTTTGTCCCGTTAAAATTCACTTTAGTAACAAGTTCAATCTGGGCTTCACTTTTGGGCGTGACCGGAAAGGCGGCTACATGGACAATATATTCAGGGCGGACACGGCTAAGAATTTCGTTTACGTCATTTTTATTGGAGATGTTGAGCCTGATCAGTTCCGGGAATAATTTATGTTGGTGGTATACCCACCAAACTCAGGTTTGCAGGTTTAAGTTTGGCATCAGTTGAAAATTATCGGCCAGCAAAGTATCCAGCTCCGGTCTATATTTCTCCAGGTG
>CAZRUW010000029.1:0-3445 GCA_964603445.1 uncultured Gammaproteobacteria bacterium
TTTGCAAGAGGTGGTCTTGCAAAGGCTGTTGTAACAGTCTTTCTGTGGCATTCACAATTTTGGGGTTGAATTGGAAGACAAAGTCAGTTTGGTCAAGAGATTGGAAACAGCCCCAAAATTTGGTGTCGTAAGCAAGATCAGGAAAATAGACCAGGCGGCTTTCACGCTCTATCGGCCTCGGGAGAACCAGGAAGCGGCGGTCCTGGTAGAAATGGCAGGAGATTTGCTTGGCCAAGTAGCACAAATAGTTGGCCAGATTTTCGCTGTTCGGCTTGATAAATTGGACTTTTGGATAGTTCATGCAGTCTTTTGACTTCGCCACGTCGAACATGGCTTCGCTCAGGATGATTTTGATCAGTTCAAAATCAATTCAAACTTAATTTTACCGGCTGTTTTATAATCGCGTCGCTGAAAACCTCAGGTTATCAGCTTGAGGATGAAAGCGAAAGATTAGAACTTTCGCTCACTTTCTCTCAGTTTTAGATCCAGTCTCAGGAGGTTTTCGTGACGCTCATTAAACTTAAGGCTAATACCGATGGCTGTTAGCCCTCGTTGTTTTATCATAACACCAGCTAGACCTATAGTCAAAGTTTATGGCGGGTTCTCGTATTCTCCATATCTTTTGTGAGATAATACTCGCTTATGATAAAAAAAGTTGACCGGATTGTATTGGGGAAGTCGGATTTGATGATTTTGCCGGGGGCGGCACTGTCGGTGGGTACGCGTATAGACGGGCATCCAAATTGTACCGGTTCTGTTGGTCTGGGTGGTTCCGGTCGGTGGTTTGTTATTAAAGAACTGAAGCAGATGGGCCAACGAGTTGTTGGTGTGGGCCAATGTGGTGCTTGTGGGGCTACAGTTACTGTGGCCTCGGGTGCCAGAACCAAAATTTAGGGGTATACTTAACTTGTGCAAACGCTCCGGCATATCTATGAGAGGCACCTGGAGAAAGTCCGGGTGACCGGGAGATATAAACTTTTGGATGGTTTCATGTATGTGGTGGCCGTTGTTGCTCCTTTCATGACTCTTCCTCAGCTCTACCTGGTTTGGATCAAAAGAGATATTTCCGGGGTTTCGGTTTACTCCTGGTTGGGTTACTGTGTTTTCAATGCCTTTTGGGTGTTTTATGGTTTGGTCCATAAGGACAAGCCGATTGTTCTTTGTAATATCGCCTGGGTAATTGTGCAGGGGCTGGTGGTATTGGGTGTATTGATTTAGTGTCCGGTTTTGTCAGTGACGACAACGGCATAGGGTGAGTGGTGGGGAAAGGAGGTGCTGGCACCAAGGGCAATTACTTCACGACTTTGTGGCGTCACATAATAGTTTGTTGATCCTTTGCCCCCGTCGCCGATGACGATTTTTGCAGGCTTTCCGGGGGACAGTCCCCGGATGGTGTCGACAAATGTCCCGAGGGGCATACGGTCCAGATTGACCACATGGATGGTTCTTGTCTGGCCATTTGGGGGCGTGATTTGGGCATAGGCGCTGAAGGCATAGACAGTTTCCCCTTTGGGTCGGGTGACGCCAAGAACAGTCCAGGGATCATCAAGAACTTGTTGTTCACTTTTTTGAGTAATCAGAGACCCCATTGTCACAGCAGGCTGTTTGGTTTGGAAAGCGGTGTCAAGCTTTGTGCTGTCAGCAATCTCGATCTGACCCTTTTGATTAATAATGATGCCTCCCATTGGTTCACCTGTTTCTGTTTCCATGGCGACAACTGACCGGCTGGTTTGAAAGCCGGTTCCGTCACTAAAGCGCATAGGAAGTGAAGGCTGGAGAAAACCCGGAGAGTGTGGCCACTCATAATCACCGTTGACCGGGCCGACAGCCAGGGAAACGCCTTCGGTCACGACAGGGTCTTTTAACGGCTCGTCCCGCTGGAAGCTTTGGAGGGGGACGATTCGGGCTTGGCAATTGCCGGTGAACTTTGTAACAGCAAGACGAAAATGGTCTTCGGAAGAGGTTCTTATAGTCATCCGATCTATGGAAAAACAGCGTCCTTTATACACGGGTTCGTCCTTTACGGAAACGATTTCACCGGGGTCTTTTGGAAAAGCGGCAGAGAGGGTCAGCTGGGCTTTATCGACAGCCCGGTTAATAGCATAGGACGGGAGGTTGTGGGTGGCGCTGTCAACGGCGGCAAAACCCAAAACTCCCAGAAAAACTATGGCGGAAGCTATTAAAAGTTTTTTTGAGAGATGGTTGTGGTTGGGTTCGCTGTTTTTATTTCCGGACACTTTGGAATGATAACGCAGTGGAGCCGATTTTGCTATTGGGATTATTAAGGGTTGACTTGATGTTTAGAGTGATTTAGGATAGGCGGATTATGGGACGCAAGAAACACGTCGGAAATTCTGGAGAAAAAGAGTTTCCCACTAAAAAGGAAAATGAGGAGGCGGTTGAATTTTTGGAAGATGAGGCAAAATTGAAGAGTTGGGAGACATTGAAAAGGTTGATGGAGTATTGGAAAAATGAAAAACCTGGGGGAGAAAAGAAGGGCTAGCAGGTTGAGTTTAGGGATAGTATTATTGGTATAATACTTTTGTATGGATTCAGGGGAACAAATGAGCCTAAAAAAGCGGGAGGAATTGGCGAAAGTGGCGGCAGTGGTTAAGGAAGTTGAGGCAGGTGGGGGAAAATTGCGGTCGACCCCTGGGGCGGACAGATATAATGATCCCATAGTCAGCGAAATTCAAAGAAGGTTGGCGGAACAGAATAATTGAGCCTCTTGTGCAAGTAAGAAGCAGTAGAGTTCCCTCCGTTGACAGCTTCTAGCGTTGTCCAAAAATAATATCCATAGTCACCCCGGATGTTCCGGCACAGGCAAGATTCCATTGAGGATTAAGCTGGTTGTCCCGGTGCTCGACATCGGAGTCGAAGACCCATTCGATGAGATGGGTGCCGGAAAGGACATAACCGTAACTGGCGTTTTCGCCGATGGCTTTGATGTTCAGGTCTTTCCAGTGGGACTGGTCGTTCATGTAGTCAATTAGGCCTTTGTGGCCGTCGAGATTTTCTTCTTGTTGTTGGACTTGGGCCCGCCACAATGCCAGTTTACAGATGTTTTCGTCAGATCTAACCTGGCCGACATTGTGGTTGCGGCGGTACACGTTTAGGGCATCGAGGATTTCCGAGGGAGCGCCCATGACCGGGTCGCTGCCGACGTAGGTGCGGTATTCGTGCTCGCCGATTTTTTCCGTTGTGCCCCAGGGGACATTTGGGGACGATTGTTGAATTGTTTCATTGCTGAGTTGTTCAGGGATTTTCAAGATAGCGGAAGCGGAAGCAATTTGTTCCAGTTTGACCGGGGGGATGACCAGGCGAGGGACAAACAAAGGACTGCTTAATCTCGGCAGAAGGGGAACAAGAAGGGACCAGAGGAAAAGGATGAGGGAGGCGAGAAATTGGTTGAAAAGAGAAACAAAGTTTGTCATAGATCTTTAAG
>CAZRUW010000030.1:0-4245 GCA_964603445.1 uncultured Gammaproteobacteria bacterium
GTCATTAACTTGCCGTCATGCAAATGCTTGACCACCGAATCAAAAACACTCTGGCGTGACTCTCTCGCCCGCTTTTCTTCCTCAGTCTGATAAACCCAATAGCTTGCAGGCCTTAGCGCCTCCGCTTGATATAACACCCTCATATACCGGGGATTCTACCAACCCCCACGTCTCGCGTTCTTGCAACCCAGTTTGAACTTGAGCAAAGCAAAATCCAAAGCGCCATAAACTCCTCCGGGCCCAAAGCCTCGGAGTTTTTCGAAGAAAAGTTTAACAAGGCTCACAAAAACCTGAGCACTCTCAAACAAAAAATGCTAAAATTGGTCAAAGTTTTAATCAGTTCGCTTTCATCCGCCAGTTGGCGGATTTCAGCAAGGTGATTATAATTTCCTTATGCTCGAAGAAGTCTGGAAAAAGCTTATTAAAGACACCGTTTACAAATATCTCCCGGCAGATTCGTACGAAGTTTTTCTGTTCGGCTCCCGGGCCGAAGGAACAAACCGGAAGTGGAGTGATGCTGATATCGGCATTTTGGGCCAAGAAAAAGTTCCCGGTGATAAACTTATTGAAATCGAATCAGAACTGTCAGAGTCGGATATTCCCTATCTCGTAGAGGTAGTTGACTTTAAATCGGTAACTCCGGAATTTGCTAAAACCGCCCTATCGTCTAGAATAGACCTATGAGCGAAAAACTGACTGCTGAGATTAACCAGTTGCAAAATGCCCTGGATCGTCTGAAAGAGGCACTGTCGGCAGAGCCCACTCAGCTTAACAAAGATGCGACCATCCAACGCTTCGAATTTACTTTCGAACTGCTCTGGAAAACCCTCAAAACCTATATCGAAGAATCCGGCCGTGATGCCATGCCCGCCAGTCCCAAAGATGTGTTTCGCGTCGCCGCCGATTTAGAAATAATTCCTGATCCCGCACCCTACTTTGAGTACTTAAGAAAACGCAACTTATCAACTCACACTTACAGCCAAGAACAGGCTGATTCTATTTACGAAGCCGCCAAAGATTTTCCCCTGGCCGTCGAAACTATTCTCCAAAAAGTCAGGGAACTCTCTTGAATCCCAAAGAAGTGAAACTTATGTGTACCCCTATGACCGGCATATCAGCATGCCCGCAAAAACTAAAAGCAAAAACCGGGGGGAAGTAAACAGACTACTTAATCTTCAGAAGATAGTGGTTGGTCTCAAACTTTGTAAAGCCCACCTTTTGATACAGCCCGTTGGCGGCAATCCGTTTTGGATTTGTTGTCAATTCAATAATCCCTACTCCGTTCTTCTTCGCCCAGGCAATCAGATCTGAAAGAATCTTTTCCCCCAATCCTTGCCCCCGGTATTTTTCGTCCACAATCATGTCCTCAATGGTCGCGTTGTTCCAAGGCAAGGTCTTCCGGGGATAAATCCAGCCCATGCCAATCAGTTTCCCGTTTTTCTCGGCCTTGGCCATGTGGGCGGATAGAAGCGCCCGGTAAAGTGCCTGCTCATCAAAAACGATTGTTGAGTTCAGCTGAGCCAGAAGCCTTTTCATCCCCTCAAGATCAACCACAAACTTTTCCTTAACAAATTTCAAAATCTTCCTGTTTGAATCAAAAGCTATCGTCCTCAACTTTTTGATCGGCACCCAGGAAAACTTCGAATTTTCCTTTGTGTCCAGTTTTATTTCTCCCAGAAGTTCGGTCAAATACGCCCTCGTTGTCACCGGAAAACCATAACCTTTATAACTGCTTGTCCCTGTAAACCAACCCAGGAAACTTACCCTGCAATCCACCCCCAATTCTTCCTTAACCTCTCTTTTCAAAGTCTGTTCCGGATCTTCTCCTTTCTGAAGAAATCCCCCAACAAAATCCCATTTTCCGTAAAACGGCTCGCCCGGGAGATTCCTTTTCACCACCAGAAGTTTTTGGTCTTTAATAACGACCGCTGTCGCCGTAACTTTAGGGTTTTCAAACTTGCAAAGAACGCAGTCACACTTTTTCATATTCTCTCCGTCATTTTCTAATTTCCTCGTTTCCCCGTTGACACAAAACCAGCGATCGCAAATTTTAGGTATGAATATAGTTTCTACTATTTAGTATTCCCTTTGTAAAAAACCAGCTCCTCCGGCAGCCGGATCAGAGCCGTTCCCCTCTGTTTCTGGTCAATATAATGGGCAACAAGGCCAATCGTCCGGGCCAAAACAAAAAAGCCGTCAATGCCTTCGAGGGGAAAACCGGCGTCTAAAAGAAGCGCCCCAATAGCCCCGTCAATGTTGAGAATCAGCTTCTCATTTTTCTTGAGCATCTCCTCCTCCAAGGCCAAAGCAAAGTCCAAATGTGGCGTCCCCGCGCCATTTGCAAGGCCTCCCCTTGCAAATCGCACCAGGGCACTCACTCTCCTATCCGGCCTCGATTTGGAAAACACTTTATGACCAAAACCTGGAAAAGCATGCACTCCCCCGGACTTCAATCTTGTTTGAAATTGGTCCACCGTTTCCGAAATCTCAACGGCCACTTTAAACTGTCTTGCCGCCGCCCCGGATGCTCCGCCAAACCTTGGCCCGATCATGGAAACGCCCGCCGCTACCGCCTGGGGCAATTCCAAACCGGCCGAAGCCGCCAAAACTGTCGCGTACGCCCCCGCCACCGCCGGCCCGTGGTCTGCCGCCATAATCAGAATCATCCGGGCCAACTCCGCCTGAGTCTTAGTTGGTCTTTTCCCCGTCCACAGGAGCCAAACTGTCTCTTCAATACTCCCCCTGAGAAGCTCATCCACCGGCACGCCTTTATACTTCTCCACTGAGTCACCGTCATCAAAAACTGTCGTCACCACCAATGGTTCAGTTGGTTTTGGCAAAGCTTTCATCCTTAATTCACTGGTTACAAATGATTCCTTAACGTTAAACCCACCTTTCCTGATGAAAAAATAAGCGGATCCTTCGCTCTTTCCTTCGGCACTACAATCGTATAGGTTGGTATGTTTGTCCGATTGCCGGCATAGACATGATGATACCATTCCAGATAGGAAAATCCATATCCCCAACCGGCATCAGTGTCTATCAACAAATTAAAATTATCAGCTGATGAAAGAGCCGCAACCTGAGTCACTACCGCATCCTTATCAGCCAGCGAAAACTTCGGGGCCTGCGAATCCCGGTAAAATTGGACCAAATTAAAAAGTATTATCACTGCTGCTCCAAAAACCAACAACCAACGGTTCCGGGCTAAACCGGCAACAGTATAAATAAAGATCAGAATTTCCACCGCGAGAAAATAATAGTCCGGAACGTGCGTCGGCAGCAAAAAGTAAAAGAGCCAGAAAACCAAGAGCGTGACGGCAAAAAAGAGCCGGTGCCAGCCTTTGGGAATCGTAAAAATGATTAACAACCAGACAAAAACCGGCGGTACGGCCGCCAAATTCCAAGGAAAATTGAAGATTAACTTGCCATACTCCAGAAACGTGGCCCAGGTCTTGACCTCCGCCGTACCGGCCCCCCCGAGACCAAACAAAAACAGCTTCACTTCCAAAAAGCGATGGAAAATCTCAAAAAGAATGAGCGGCAACAAGGCCAGGACCGCCAGGAAAATTCCGCCGATCGCCAAACGGAGGTCCGGCCGTTTTCTTCGCAGGATAAGAAGAATCAAAAACACCACCCCGAAAGGTAGCAGAATCGGATGAAAACTGGCGTACAGCCCAAAAACCAATCCCAGCGGCAGGAGGTATTTCCAATCATTCTGGTCCAGTCTATACAGGCACCATATTGTCCCGACCACAGCCAACTCACTCGAATAGGCCGGTGCCATGAGAAGGTCGTTTGTTACCGCCCAAAACCAAACCGCCCGAAAAAGCGCCGCCACCAAACCCACCCTCGGCGAAAACATCCTGGACAAAACCAAATAGTAGGCCACAATGATCGCCAGGCCCAGGAAAATCGATCCCAGATAGCCGCCGATCGGGGAAAGATCGAAAATCCAGAAAAACGGCACCAGGTAATAGAAATACCATGGCCCCATAAACAGCCCCTGAATTGAAATTCCCTGCCCAATCAGCTGGATCGGATAAACGGTCAGCACCTGCCGGGCAAAGTTTGCCGCGTATTCCTGGTCAAAATCAAAAAAAACCCGGTTCGGCAACTGATAAACCCGAACCGAGAGGGCCAAGAAAAGAATCAAGATCAAGATAAAAGCTGTTCTTAAGACCCGCGAACTCTTAATCAGATTCACACTCAGAATTATATACCCATCATAAGGTAAACTGTCAG
>CAZRUW010000031.1:0-15445 GCA_964603445.1 uncultured Gammaproteobacteria bacterium
CTCCAAACCCAAGCTCATGGCCACCAAACCGGAAACAACCGCCGCGGAAACAAAAACCGCCGGGACGGAAATGCCGGGGTACTTGAAAAACAGAACAATTCTGGACAAATCCAACGAAAACAAATCCCAATAGTTGTAAACATAGACCACCCTCCCAACCACCAGCGATAAAAACACCGTTAAAAACAAGGTGTCCAAAATTTTCTCTTCCGATAATCCTCCGATGCGCGCTTGCTTCCAGACCACAAAACACGCCAAGAGAAAGCCCAGAAACAAAGAAAAGCCCAACGAATATACCGTCACCGGCCCAATATTAAGCAAAACGGGCAACATACTCTCGTATTTTAAATAACCAGGCAGCAACAATTAAAATTCCTCCCGCCATAAAAACCTTGGCCACACCGAACAAATCCGAAAAGCCTCCGGAAAGCATCATTGGTACTATAAACACCGCCCCGGCCAAAGCTGTCTGGATACCATACACCCGGCTGCGAATAGACTCTTGGGTTTCCGACTGCAAGCTGGTATTAGCCGAAACATCCACCATCCCGTTGGCAAATCCCAAGACAAATAATATCAGCTGAACCCCCACTTGGCTTCTCACCACCCCCAGCAAAAACATCATCGCTCCCACCAAAAAAATCCCCCCGTTAACCAGATCTCCCCGCCATAACCTCTGGCCGAATTGGGACATAAAAACCGCTCCGGATAAAATCCCCAGAATCGCCGGCCCCATTAAAAGGACCGAAGCATCGTTAACCGGAATATGCAGTACTCTGTCAGCAAAACCCGGCAGTAAAGTTGATGATGAAGCCACCACTGCCTGCGAGCCGACCAGGAGAAGAACGGCAAAAAGCGCCCTTTTGTGGCCCCGAAGATAGTCCAGTCCCTCATGAAAGTCAATCTGCAACTTCCGCAATGATCTAAAACTTAAATTTCTGTATGTTGCCGCCAGCCGGCCTATATTGACGTGCCGTCTTATCACCGACGCCACCGTCTGTCCGGGAATTCTGGAAATAAAAAAGGCTGCTAAAAAATACATCAGGCTGATGATAATAATTGTCCCGTTAATGCCAAACATGTCCAAAAACGGACCGGCGAAAAGCCCTCCCGACAGAAGGGTCGCGAAAATTGTCACCGTGAACAACCCGTTTGCCGTCAACAGTTTCGGCCCGGGCACCAGCGTGGAAATTGCCGGAGCCTCCGCCGGCACAAAAAACTGGGTCACCAATGACACCAGAAAAGCCAGTCCCACCACAAAAATGATCGATTCCGAAGTGAAAAGGAACCCAAGAACAATAACCGCCCGGGCCAAATTGCACAAAAACAGAACAATCTTTTTGTCATAACGGTCCACGACCACTCCTGCCAACGTCCCGAAAACTGCCGCCGGGATTACAAAAGCCAAGGTCAAAACAGACACTGCCGTGTTTTTATGGGTCAAATCATAAACTCGAAGCGCCAACACAAAAGCAATCAGATTAATCCCTATCTGGGAGAACAACTGAGCCAGCCACAAGTACCGAAAGGATACTATTGATAGCACCTGAGCAAAAGCAATCCTACGCATAAATCTTTCCTGCACCACTCACAAATTCACCGTCAATTTTTCTTGACGGCAATCCATTGTACGATTTCCCAAGTGATTTCACAATTTGACAAATGCTGTTAAAATACAACTTACCTAAATGACCGCAAGCGGACACGCACTGATTGGGGCAGCAATCGTCACCAAAATCCCGGACCTGAGAATCTCTCTTCCCCTAACCCTCGCCAGTCATTTCCTGCTTGATGCACCGGAACATTGGGATACCGGTGCCGATTGGAAAACCAAAGGTCTCCGCCGGGTCTTTAATGAAACGCTAATTGACCTGGGAGTTGGCTACACCCTCGTCGCTCTGGTTTTTATCCTCTGGCTCAAAGTCAACCCCGTCAACATTTTACTGGGAGTTTTCGTCAGCCAACTTCCTGACTTTCTCGAGGCTCCCTATTTCTTCTTTCACTGGCACGTCGCCCCCTGGACCTGGGTCAACCGCTTCCAAATGATCTTCCACAAAAAACTCCCCCAAATCAATCTCACTCTCGTCAACCAAATTGCCCTCTGTGCCGTCTTCGCCCTCCTGGCCGCCTGGAAATAGCCGAGAATAACCCATAGTTGATTTCCAAAGTTATCAAGCTTATAATCACACCATGAATAGAGAACTCCTAATCATATCTCCCGCAGCCTATTTGGAACAGGATCCCGATGATCCACTTAACCTATTGTGCCTCGCGGGAACTGGGTTCCTCGCGGAAAACTGGCCCGGCACCACGGCTATAATCCTACCCTGCAAGGCCAAAAAATCGCCAGATGCTGCCCCGCTCAACCAGGCAATGCTCGCTCAGCTTGAAAAAGTCGCCCCGGAAATTGTCAGAGCAAACCGTGTCCAAGTGCTCGACTCTTCCGTTGACACCCAAGGGGAAATTGAAGCAGGAATGAGGGAAGCACTGGAACTGAGAGGGCAAGAAAACCACATCATGGTGGCTACAATGGCCGCGCAGTACCATATCCCGAGAAACTTACGGCTAGGCACCGGGCTAAAAAGAAACTACAAAATACCCCACATTGCCTGCAGCTTTGAGTCACTTCTGCACGTTCACAAAAAGGAGCTTGCCCATCTCCCAAATGAAGTTTCGGAAATTTTTGGTCAATGGGAAAAAGGAGGACCGGGTAAAACCGCAATCATCCATCAGGAGCAACTTAAAAATCTAATTGCTGCCGTACTGCCTACCTATGGCGACCGTCTTATGCATCTTTTAGCAGTCCGCAGCAGTGTAACCAGACCGGAAAATCAAATGGCCAGGTGGAGATAATACTACTTCACTCTCTCCACATATTCTCCCGTCTCCGTATTAATAACAACTTCCTCCCCTTGATTGACAAACAGCGGTATTTTGACATGAGCCCCGGTTTCAATCACCGCGTCTTTGTACAAATTGGTTACGCTGTTTCCTTTGAACCCCGGCTCTGTCTCAGAAATCTTAAACTTCATTTTCAAGGGTAATTCCACCGATAGCGACTCAGAACCATAGAACTTCAGGTCCACCTCCGTGCCTTCCTTCAGAAACCGGCCTTGTTCACCAACTAAATCCGCGGCGACACTAAACTGCTCGTACGTCTCCGGGTCCATGAAGACATAACCAGAACCATCCTGATACAAATACTGGCCACGTTTCTTTTCCAAGTTTACTTCTTGAACGCGGGCGCCGTTAATAAAAGACTTTTCTAAAACACTTCCCGTCCTCAGGTTCTTGATTTTCACCCGGATAGTTGCGCTCCCCCGGCCCATTTTGATGTGTTCGTATTTCAAGACCACCCATGGTCCTGAACCCGCTTGCCCTGAACCCAACGAATGGGTCGAAGGATCCTCAAAAACAGTACCGGCTCGTAACTGAGTTACTTCCAACATAATCAAAGAGTAATCACTAATATCCGAATCGAAGACAAATATATGAATTCCTTGTTAAATTGCGTATTCGTATATTCATCATCCTCTAATTTGCAATAATCTTGATGAATAATACCCATAGAAATGCGGGAAACGCCTGACAGTTTACCTTATGATGGGTATATTTGTATATTTGTTTAAAATTCGCGTATTCGAGATTACTCTTAACTGTGCTTCGCCACCCCAGTAAAATTAAATTTCTTTAAGTGTAAATGCGGGACCAGCGACGGAAAACCTTCTGATCCTTGCAGTGACAAATCTTGGCCTACTCCCTTAATACTCTTAAAAGCCCGAATCACACTCTCCGTGTAACGCAAATTAAAAACCCTGGCCGTAATTTTACCATTCTCAATAAGAAATGTTCCGTCCCTGGTCATCCCCGTCAGCATCAACTCCTTGTGGTTAACCACCCTTGTGTACCAAAACCTCGTCACCAGTATCCCCCGCTTAACTTGTTTTATGCTCTCTTCTATCTTCCATCTTCCGCCAACTATTCTCAAATGTGAAGGTATCGGTCCCCAGGTATTCGGCGCCAGATGGCCATGCCCGGTATTCTTCCGGCGGTATTTAGCCGCGTGATAGGAATCATAGGCCACATTCACCAGTTTCCCTTTTTCCACCAGTTTCAACGGTTTCTTGGGGAACCCTTCAAAGTCAAAGCCAATTTGAAAAATCTGTTGATGGAACGGATCGTCAACAATTGACAACTTGGGATCAAAGACTTTTTTTCCCAAATTATTCTGAAAAAATGAAACCTCCTCGTGATAAACCCGGGCGTTGGGCCCCAGCCAGGCAAAGAAATCCAACAGCTCGGCCACCGCCGGCGGTTCCAAAATGACCTCGTACTCTCCTGCCGGCAATTCTCTTGGTTCCCCTCCCAAGGTAGCCTTTTTCACCACTCTTCGAATTATTTCGCCAACATCAATCTCGGTTCCGCCCTTGGCACTCTGACCGGCGTAGCCGCTGCCAAATTTACCCATGGCAATCACTGACAAATCCGCGCTTTTCCCCTGATGATAAGCCAAAACTCCTAAAGAATTCGCTATTAACGTCTCCCCGTCGGATTCCGAAAACGCCCCAGACATAGAAAGCCCGGACTTCTTACCACCACTGATGACCTTCCGTATCGCTTCCGCCCGCCCTTCCACCCCCAAATGATGTGCCCGGCCGTACTCTCTGGAAAAATCCCGGTACTTTGCCATTCCGGGCAGACTTTTGAAGTTCTTATCTTCCCGCTGTATCTTCGCGATCGCGACTGAATTCCTGACAATTCCTAACAATTCCTTAATCCCCGTGGCGTTTCCCCTCGCTACCCCGATCTTTTTTTCCACCACTGTCCGAACGTGCACCGTCACGTCCTCCAACGACACGCTCTGGTGAATCTCATTATTGGCAAAACGGGTCAGCTCTTCCGCTGCGCTCCACAACACCACCTCCACCTGGGTAGCCCCCAGTTTCAGCCCTTCCTTAATGGCTTTCTGTGCTAATTGCTCCAATTTTTGCTTACCAATCATAAACTTGACGATAGAGAATAGACGATAGAAGATAGTATTTTGAAAGTGGAAGATAGAAGCTAGATTAATCTCTTCTCTATCCTCAATTTTCTATCTTCTACCACTACCCTCCATTCTCTACCCTCTATCGTCTAATGACCCCGCACTTCACTTTCCTAAACCTCGCCGGGGCCGCCCCGTGTCCCGTGTGCGCCAACTGACTTGGTTGCCCCTTGCCGCAATTCGGCGTTCCCCAAACAATCCATTCGTTTTTTCCGCAAATCGCGTCACAGGATCCCCAAAACTCCGGCGTAATGCCGGTATAGGTCGCATTTTTAAGCATCCTTGTCTTCTTCCCGTTTTTTATCTCCCAGGCGATCTCCGTTCCGAACTGAAAATTCTGTCTCTTATCGTCAATACTCCAACTCTTATTCGTTGAAAACACTATCCCTTTTTTAGTATCACTAATCAACTCTGACAGGGTTAGACCCTGTCCTGAAGCACCACCAGGCTCCAAATTAATATTAGTCATCCTAATCATCGGTAAATGCTGCCAGCCATCCGCCCGAACGGCGCCGCTGCTTGGAAGAGCGTATCCTTTAACCAGCCTTGTCAGTTTTGCCGCCACCTCCCGGGAAGTTTGGTAATCGTTAAAAATCCCTTCCTTAACCAAAAATCGGCGTTGGGCCGGAACCCCCTCGTCATCAAAACCGAAAGTCCCCAATCCCCCGGGAATGGTCGCGTCAGCCGTTAAATCAACAATCTTTGACCCGTAGCGAAAATTTTTCCCTAATTTATCAGGGGTCAAAAAAGTAGTCCCGGCGTAAGAAGCCTCCCACCCCAAAGCCCTGTCCCCTTCCGTCGCGTGCCCGCAGCTCTCATGAATCTGGAGAGCCAATTGATTGGAATCAAGAATAATGTCAAATTCATCTGACGGACACTCGTCAGCGGTCAAAAGAGCCACTGCTTCTTCAGCAATTCTTTCACCATTTTCTCTCAATTTCAGACTCTCAACGACCTCGTACCCGCCGGTATTAAACTGCCCCCGGAAAGAATTGGGGTAGGAGCGCATTTGGACATCATTTTTGGAAACCGCCGTCGCTTCAATTCCCCCGCCGCATTCCACCAGTAATTGATCTATCCAAGAACCTTCCGTGTTGGCAAACAGTTTTTCCTGCTTCCAGGCCATGTAATATCCCTGGGAGATTTTAATCTTTTTGACCCGCCGTTGCGCCGCGTCCGCCGCCAACAGCAATTTTATTTTCTCATCCAGCAAAACTCTGAATGGATCTTTCTTAAAAGGCGTCCGGTACTTCGCTTTTATTCTCTTTTCTTTTGTCAGGATGATTTCCTCACCGCTCACTCTTGCCGCCGCATCGGCCAGCTCCACCGCTTTCCTCGCCGTCCGGTAAACCCCGTCACGGGTCAAATCATTGGAGGCCGCAAACCCCCACCGGCCGTTTTTGATGACCCGGATTCCGTAACCAAGAGAATCGTTTGTCTCCACCGCCTCGACAACACCATCCTTAGTGGCAATGTGCTCATGCCTGCCTCTGATCGCCCGCACATCTCCGTAGGCAACTTTCAACAGCTCCAATGCATTTAAAACTTCTTTTGCCAGACTGTCTCTATCCATACGCGAAAGATTTTAGCAGATCGAGACTGATTTACCAGGGACAATTAAGTACAAATGATAAATTAAATACATCAAAACCAGTCAACCCATCCCAAGCGATCGCTTAAAATAGGTCAACGTGAGAAACAGCTTTACTTTAGCAGATGATATAATGCCAGGGCAGCCGAGGTGTTTGCACCAAGGCGAAGCCGGGGTAGCGGAATGGCAGACAGGAGAGTTTCCTTTTTCGCGAAGCGAGAGTCAAAACTGATCGAAGACAGAAGGCGCGGTGGCGGAACGGTATACGCGTAAGTCTCAAAAACTTATGGAAGTAAAATTCCTTGAGGGTTCGAGTCCCTCCCGCGCCACGAAGGGCGGTTCGACTGCGGCCCGCGGCACAAAAGAATGAGGGTTTACCCTGAAAATTCCAGCGAATTTTTAGGGACTCCCTCCTTCGGCGCCAATCACACATTCTTCGCAATCATCCTAAACTGCATCGCGGACCCGTCAAACATGAAGTCAAACTCCCTCAAGGGCCCGCCCCGGTTTTTGTCAATGGATAATTTCGTAGGCACCTTATCCCCCGGAGCCAAATCTTTCGTCTCCTCCGGCCGGTAGAGAAACATCACCAAATCCGCGTCCTGCTCAATACTCCCCGACTCCCGCAGGTCTGCAAGTTGCGGCTTCTTCGTACCCCGCGCTTCCACCTGGCGGTTCAGTTGGGACGCGGCAATTACCGGCACTTTTAATTCCCGGGCCAAATTCTTCAGCGCCTGCGAAACAATGGACACTTCCTGAACCCGGTTATCATAATGCCGCCCCGAATCCATGAGTTGGAGATAATCCACCAACAAAAGTTTGAGACCTTTCTCCAACTGAAGCCGGCGGGCTTTGGTCCGCATCTCCATTATTGACAGACCCGGAGTATCGTCAATATAAATCGGCGCTTCGGCCAAAACCCCCATTGCCTCCTGGAGGGCGTCAAAATCCGCGTCTTCCAGTCTTCCGGTCTTAAGTTTCCAGGAGTCAATCCCGGATTGCATAACCAACAGCCTGTCGCCCAGCTCCTCCTGGCTCATTTCCAAAGAAAAAAGGCCCACCGGCAAGTTCTCTTTCACCGCCACATGAGAGGCAACATTAAGAAGAAAGGCCGTCTTCCCAATCCCCGGCCGGGCCGCCAAAATTATCAAATTTGAGTCCTGCAAACCGGCCAAAACGTTGTCCACGTCCCGAAAGCCCGTCGGTACCCCCCGCAAACCGGAACCCCTCTTCTGAATCTCGTCCAGACGGTCAAAACTCTGGGCCAAAACATCCTTCATCGGGACAAAGTTCCGCGTCAGGTTCTCCTGAGAAATCGCAAAAACCTCTGCTTCAGCCCGGTCCAGAATCTCCTTCAGACTTCTCCCGGTATCAAAAGACATTTCCGCAATATCCGCGGAAGCGGAAATCAACTCCCTTTTGGCGCAAAGCTCCCGCACCAAGTGGCCATACTCCTCAACATGGGCCGACGTCGGCACCACCCCGGTCAACTCCGTCAAATAGGCCGACCCGCCGACATCCTTGTACTTTTTGACGTCCCGAAGCTTTTCCGTCAGCATCAAAAGATCAATCGGCTTTCTCTCCTCATAGAGTTCCAGCATGGCTGAATAGATTACCCCGTGTTTGTCCTCATAGAAATGTTCCGGCCGCAAAAACCCGGCCACTTCCACAATGGCATTTCTGTCTATCATTACCGCCCCGAGGACCGATTGCTCCGCTTCCAAGCTGTGAGGGGGAATCTTCACCTGAGCCATAAACAAAATTAAAACTACTCCAGCACTACCACTGTCCTGGCTTCCGGCAGTTTTTCAAAAGAAGTCACCAATTTCGGCTGCGACGCCGTTCCTTCAGCCCCCATTTCTTTGAGGAATTTGTCCACGGTCGCCAGTTTTCCGAAAGTCTCTTCCGGAAGCCCGGGCCGAAGATAGTGCATTGGAACCACAATCAACGGTTCTATCTGCAAAACCACCTGGGAGGCAATCACCGGATCGATGGTATAAAAACCGCCCACCGGAACCAGAAGAATATCCACATCCCCAATCGCGTCCAACTGGGCATCAGTCAGCTTGTGGCCCAAATCACCCAAATGGCAAATCCTAATATTGTCAACAGTAATTTTGTAAACCGTATTCTTCCCCCGCTCTGCCCCTTCCTTGTCATCATGGAAAGTCGCCACCCCGACAATTGTCACCCCTTTAATCTCATACTCCCCCGGCCCGCTTACCAGAAACGGCAAACCCGGAATGTTGCCGACCGCGTTATGGTCACCATGACCATGCGAAACCGTGACCACATCCACACCCTCCAATTTGGGATATTTCATCCCTAACACAGCCTGATCAAAAGGGTCAGTCACCACCGTGGCATTCTTGCCTTTAATCCGAAAACTGGCATGTCCCAAAGGATAAATTTCCATAAGTCTTAAGTCCCCTAAGAAGCTTAAGTCACTTATATCTTATTCGCACTTTCTTGACAAGACATCAATCTTTCCCTAGAATCGCGAACGCATGGATAAAGAAAAGCTAATTACTATCGCCATTGGTTTGCTCGTCGGCATTAGCATTGCCGGTCTCTATTTTGCCGCCGTAAAATTCCTCCCTAACCTCCGGTTTCTCCCCTCAAAAATGGTTCTCAATTCCACTCCCTCAGGCACCGACAAAAACAGCACCAGTTCAGGCTCTACTGCGGCTTTGGCCGTAACTCAACCTCAGGACGAAACCACCACCAAAGACTCCCCGATCACCGTTGCCGGCAAATCCCAGCCCGGCGCGGAAATAATCATCTATTCCAACGCCGACGAAAAAGTCGCTTCGGCCGACGCCCAAGGCAATTTTTCCGCCGACATCAAACTTGAGGAAGGTGAGAATGCCATCAGCATCACCTCCCTCCCCACAACAGGTAAACCGGAAACTGTCCAAAGAAGCATTATCTTAGAAATCAGCTTATGAAACACCTGATTCCCCTAATCACCCTAACCATCATAATCTCCCTTACCGTCCTTTTCTCCGGCCGGATCTGGGCCCTCGATGCCTCCAGTTCCGCCACCCCCTCAGCCGCCGCCCCCATCGGCCAGAAGGCCCAGGATCTCCTTAACCAAGTCGCCACCAAGGTCGCCCAATTGAGCCTCAAAATGCAAAAATCATACCACGGCCAAATTAAATCTATCGGCGACACCTCCTTCGTTATTGGCACTGCCGCCAGAGACCGAACCGTCAGCACTAACGACGCCACCGGCTTCTTTAGGATTCGCGCCGGCAAAAGGACGGAGGTAAATTTTCAATCTTTCAAAATCGGTGACGACATCGCCGCCGTGGGAGTTATCGACCCTGTTTCCACCGACCTCACTGCCCGCCAGGTCATTGCCAAAGTGGCCAGACTAAACGTGGTCGGAACCATCAAATCCATCGACCCAACCAACTATGTTATCACCGCGTCAGACGGCACCGACGTCAAAATTGACCTTTCCGGCGTTCCCCTCAAAAAAATTGACGCCAAAGGAAAAATTGTCAGCGCCAAACCGGCCGATTTTGCCCTTAACTCCGAAGTCTTTGCCATCGCCGTTTCCCCCGATCCCGATACCGGGATCTATTCCGTCCTCAAAGCCTTGACAATTCCTAATCCTGGAGTAAAATAGTAGCTACATCTCAATAAAAAGCGCTTAAGCGAAGTCACGATTCGCAAGCTGCAAGCCAAAATGCTTGACGGAAGTTGAACCGTAAAAATTCAACAACTGGTGTCGTAGAACCCTGAGCAATAGCGAAGGGCAAAAGTGGAGCCAGAAATTGAACTCTTTTGAGCGCACCCGATATTTGGATCGGGTTTTTTAATGCTTTAAGAGCTTTCTGCTCCCCTACCATTTTTGGCAGGGGACTTTTAATGGCTGATTAGCCAAGAGCTCCATCTTCGACACTAATCATAATTGATGCAGTTAACCATGATGTATCGATACATCATCAATTAATGTATCACCACGCCAGGCATTTACACCGAGAGGTCAAATAACGAGGTGGCGATAGTTCATCGGCAGAACGCCGGGCTGTGAACCCGGACGCAGGGAGTTCGACTCTCCTTCGCCACCCATATGACTAAAATCGTTCTTAATGGCAAAAACCTAACCATCGACCAAATTAAACTGGTCGCGCGTGACTATGCAAAAGCTACCCTTTCTCCACAAGCACTAGCAAGGTGCCGTCAAGGCTACAATATCCTTCAAGACAAAATTAATCAAAAGATAAAAATCTATGGCGCGTTACCTCGGGCTTTGGCGAATTTTCCCAAGTTTTCATCGATCCCGCTAAAGCCGCTCAACTTCAACTTAATCTGATACGCAGTCACTCCACCGGCGTCGGCGATATTGCCAAAGAAGAAATCGTCCGAGCCACTATGCTCTGCCGGGCAAATTATCTCTCGTCGGGAATGTCCGGCGGCCGGCCGGTCTTACTAAAAACCCTCGTCGAAATGCTTAACAAAAGAGTCACCCCATTAGTTTTGGAACAAGGCTCGGTTGGCTCCAGCGGAGACCTGGCTCCATTGGCCATGATAGTTCTGCCAATGATTGGTGAAGGCGAAGCTTTCTATCAAGGCAAGCATTTACCTGGAAATATCGCCATGAAACAAGCGGGTATTCCTCCTCTCAAATTGGAAGCAAAAGAAGGCTTAGCCCTTATTAATGGTGACACTTTCATGATTGGTCTTGGTTCACTCGAACTTTATGATGCTCTGCAGTTGGCAAAAGTTTCAGAAATTGCTTGCGCCACCACCATGGAAGCAATCGAGGTGGTTCTGCAAGCTCTCGATACCAAAATCGCCAGTGCCAGACGATATGACGGCCAGATTATCGCGGCAGCAAATCTTCGAAAACTCATGGCTTCAAGCCAAATTTTGGCCGGACCACCGGCGCGGGTTCAGGATGCCTATTCCATCCGCTGCGCTCCGGTAATTCTTGGTGCCTCGAGAGAAGCCTTAAATTGGGTTCGCCGCCAGTTTGAAATTGAGATGAATGCTGCCCAAGATAATCCCCTCGTCTTTTTAAAAACTAAGGAGGTTCTTTCCGGTGGAAACTTCCATGGGCAACCTGTCTGTATGCCGTTGGAAACTATGGCTCAAGCCACCGCTGAATATGCCAACGCGTCAGAAATTCGCCAGGAACGAATGAACAATCCGTATTACAGCAAAATTTTGCCGGCATTTTTAATCGAATCCGGCGGCCTCAATTCAGGCTTCATGATGCCTCAATACGCCGCGGCCGCCCTCGTGAATGAGAACAAAATTCTCTGCTACCCGGGAATTGTGGACTCCATCCCTGTCTCCGCCGGTCAAGAAGACGATTGCTCGATGGGAACCAACGCTGCTCTGAAAATTCAACGCATTATTCGTAACACCCAATACGTGCTGGCCATCGAACTTTTGCTCGGTTGCCAGGCTCTGGATTTCAAAAAAGGCAAGAAGCCTGGAAAAGGTGTTCGGGCGGTTTACGACCTTATCAGAAAATCAGTCCCCTACATCAAAAGAGACTCTGTTATGTACCCGCACGTCGCCAAGATCAGGGACTTAATTACTTCCGAAAAAATTGTTCAAGCAGCAGAACTGGCTGTTGGTCCGCTCTCGGAACCTAAAAACTATGAAAAACCTATCTAGGTTATCACTTGGAGAAGGCAACACACCCCTGATTCGGCTCTACAATCTAGAGAAAAAGTTGCTGTGGAAGGGAGAGTTGTGGGCCAAATGCGAATTCCAAAACCCCACCGGCTCTTTCAAAGATCGTGGTTCAGTAGCAGAGGTATCAGAAGCCCTAAAACAAAACAAAAAAGGTGTCGTCTGCGCTTCGACAGGCAATATGGCCGCCAGTCTCGCCGCTTACTCTGCCAGAGCCAAATTATCTTGCGTTGTGTTTATTCCTGAATCCACTCCCTCATCAAAAATGCGCCAAGCAGAAATCTATGGAGCAAAATTAATAAAAGTTAATGGAACCTACAATGATTGTGTTCAAAAAGCGCTCCTCTTCTCCAAAAAGAACAAATATTTACTTTGCGGAGATTACGCCACTCGCCGATTTGGCCAATCCTCAATCGGACTTGAACTGGCTAACTCCAAAATAAATTTTAACTCCTTCATTGTGCCAGTTGGTAACGGAACAGTCGGCTGCGCCGTTTCTGAAGGCTTCTCTCAAAAAAGTAAACTTCCGAAATTCATCGGCGCAATTGCAATTGGAAACAACAACGCCGTAGCTTCAGCCATGAAAGTTAAATTTCCTCTTGATAAGAAAATCACTAACGACTGGTTATTAAAAACCGACGGCAAATTATTCGAAGTTTCCGACAGCGATATCATTCTGGCACAAAAATTACTGGCCACTACCGATGGTCTCTTTGTGGAAACCTCGGGCGCATCCACAGTTGCCATTCTTCAAAAAATCAAAAACGAACAAATCCAAAAAACAGTGTTAATCCTTACCGGGAACGGGCTAAAAGAGGAGGTGAAAAAATATGAGTAACCGTTGCACCAGCGGTGAAATTCCTTGTGCAGTTTGCAAAGTTGCCATCAAACCTCGTAACGCAGAAGAACAAAGAATCGCAGATTTCTACCGCGAGGGAAAGCAAACAGATGGGCAATGGTTGTTACGCCTGTATCGACTAAACGAAGCAAATATTCTCAAAAAATTGGAAGTCAACAAACCCATCGGTGATATTTCTATTGATTGTTTACCAAGGTTAGACGGCGATTTCGCAGACACACGAATAAGCCTGAGAGATTTACGTCCGGGAGAAATGTAATAAACTTCCCGCCAAAGTACAAGGCGGGAAGAATCTGCTATCATAAAAACATGGACAACAACATAAATATAAAAATAGTCAAACTTTCACCCGGTGACTGGGAAAAATACCGGGACTTGCGACTCGAGGCATTGAAAGAAGAGCCGTTGTCATATCTGGCCACTTTTGATGAAAAGAAAAATGACCCGCCGGAAAAATGGCAAGAAAGCCTGTCTGGCAAAGGCATTCTGCTTTTTGCGAAGACTGATGACAGGCTGATCGGGATGGTTGGCGCTTTTCGCGAAACCAATCCCCGACTCGCTCACATCGCGACCGTTTGGGGAGTCTATGTGAACAAAAACTATCGTGGCCAAGGTATTGGAAAACAACTTCTGGAAACTATTCTGAAAGAAGTTGCCACCTTACCCGGCATTGAAAAAATTAAAATCACAGTTAATGCTGACAAAATTGTGCCTTACAACTTGTACAAGTCCGTCGGGTTTCGCGAAGTCGGCCGGGAAGAAAAAGAGGTCAAAATCGGCGACCAATATTTCGACGAAATTCTTTTTGAAATGCTCGTTTAACGAGCTAATGAACTAATGAAAGAAGAAAACGTAAAGCAATATAAACACAATCATCATCAAACTGAAGGCAATTATTGCCTTGACATTCCAATCAGCTATTTTCATTGAAAAGTCGTCTTTTTTCTTCATAAAGATTTTTGAATTACATAACTTAATACTAAAGATAGAATAGCAAGAAACAAGTTTGAAAACAACAAAAACCGATTTATGGGCGAAGGCAATTTTGCCGTGATTGGAACAATAATTGCGGCACTGATCCAACCAGCAGCCAAATTAACAAACAATTCCGAAAAAATTCCGGCTAGCACTGGATCAAATTCCACAGATATAATCTAGCAAGGAGAAAATACTATGTCAAAACTCATTGAACCACGGACATTACCCGGTTTCCGGGATTTTTTGCCTGCTGAGGCAAAGAAACGCCAGTGGCTTAGAAATAAGCTGTCGGCCATCTTTGAACTCTGGGGCTATGATCCTATGGAAACACCGACTTTGGAATACCTGGAACTTTTTGCCGGCCAAATCGGCGACGAGGAAAAGTTATTTTTTAAATTCCGGGATACCGGCGGGCGTGACGTTGCTCTTCGCTATGACCAAACAATCCCCTCTGTCCGGGCTATCACTCAATACTCCAACCAAATTACCAAACCCTTCAAACGCTATCAGATTCAAGCAGCTTTCCGATCGGAAAAACCTCAAAAGGGCCGCTATCGCGAGTTTGTGCAATGTGACGCCGACATTTTCGGCGACCAAACTCCGTACGCAGACGCTGAAACGATTGCCCTATCCCTGGACATTTACCGTCAACTGGGTTTTAAAGAAGCTAAAGTTCTCATCAGCGACCGTGATCTTTTGAAAGATTTCCCCTATGAAGCCATCGTCTCCATCGACAAAATTAAAAAAATCGGTGAAGAAGGCGTCCTTTCGGAAATGCAAAAAAAAGGGATGACGCAAGAAAATGCCATGGCATATCTTAGAGTCATTAAAAACCTTAGGCCAAATGAGACAATCCAAACCATCACAAATTATTTGGAGAAATATGGCTTTGATAAGTCGTGGTACGAATTTGATCCCACCATCGCCCGCTCCTTTTCCTACTCCCAAGGACCAATCTGGGAAGTGGTTATTCCGGGCTACAGCGCCGGGTCAGTCCTCGGCGGCGAAAGATATGATGGCCTCTTCACAAAACTTTTTGGGATAGATCAATTCGGAACCGGTTTCGGCCTTGGCTTTGACCGGACCCTTGAAGCCGCCGAGCAATTCGGGTTAGTTCCTCAAGAAAAAACCGCCAGCCAAGTCCTGGTTTCCGTTTTCTCTCCGGACACTTTTGGGCGATCGCTGGAAATTGTCCGAAAATTGCGGGAGGCAAATATCAACGCCGAAATTTACACCACTCCATCAACAAAATTAGACAAACAGCTCAAATACGCCGATCAAAAAGGTATCCCGTTTGCCATAATAATTGGTCCTGAAG
>CAZRUW010000032.1:0-10922 GCA_964603445.1 uncultured Gammaproteobacteria bacterium
GGGTAAAACACGGAAAAGCCTGGAAAGATAGCGGGACTGCCCGACGGCAATTTCCGGGCTTTCCTGGATGATGTATTCTTCCTCCGGCCGGAAGAACGGGGAGATTTTTTGGATGCGTCTTAAAAGACGAAAGGGCATAAGGATGACCGGGAGTTCCGGTGAGTGGTTAATTCTAGCACGTCTGGCGGCTCCTGGGAAGCTTTGGCTGATTCTCAAGATCTCATCCTGCGAGGCTAACGGAAATGTTGATTTGACGCGCTGAACTTTTAGTCTTCGTAATCAAGGCTTACGGGAGCGATTATTTGCGGGTCTGCATAGGAGCTTATAAAGTGAAAATAATCTTCGGACGGGAAGGTTCTTTGGAAGTAGCTTAAGACTTGCTCCGTATGGACAAGTCCTTTTTGCGGGAAGAGATATTCTTTCAGAGAGGAAGGCAGGTTTGTTTCCGCCCACCGGGCTACCGGCAAACTTGTCCAATTCAAGGGATTGAGGTGAATATACTTGGAAAGGTGTAATAATTGTTCGTCGGAGTTTATTAGAACGGCTTTGTACACTCCCTGAAAGAGTTTGCCGACTCTTTTGTATTTGCGGTTAAAATAGCCACTGTAGCGGATCAGAAGGCTTTGAACGAATTGGTTCATAGAGTTCTCACTCATTTGTTTAATCAGTAAGTGAAAGTGGTTTGGAAGAAGAGCGTAGGCGTGAAGCTCAATTTCGTCAGCGAAGTTTTTAAGGGAAAGCAATTTGCGGGCTTTTTCCTTTTCTGCGTAATCAGACGCCGGGGAGAAGAGGATTGACTTAAGCCGTTCAAGATCTTTTGGCAGAAGATACACCTTTAAATAGGACATAAAGACGGCGAAATCCTGACTGTCCAGGAAAATGTCTCGTTTTTCCACACCCCGGTTGTAAATGTGGTAGAAACTGTTGGCGAGATAATTTTTGACGCTATTTTTAGCAGGCATTTCTAGCTTCAAGATTAAGAGTATCACGGGACAGCTTGTCAATTCAAGATATTATTCGTGCCTAGAGATGAGATCTCTCCATGTAGGCAAGAACAGAGTCTTCTCGGATCTTAGGTAGTACATTGGTCTATCCGGTCGGATAGGGTAATGTACGGGTTTTTTCCTTTTTGGTCAGGAGATAGAGGACACGCAAAGATGATTTGAGGGGAACTTTTTCTTCTATGGCGAAGAAACGGGTGAATTCTTTCTCGAAGTTTTCCTGATTATAACCGGGGAAGATGTCCCGGCGGTGGGCCAGGAGGCGCTTGGCTTGGGGGTCGGTCTTGGGGACAAATTCGATAATAAGTGCCTGGCAATGGCGGGCAAAGAATTGCGCTAAATTTCCGAGGGGCAGATTATTGGCGATGGCCAGATGATGAATAAGAGCCAGGGCCAGAATCAGGTCAGGTTTCGGGCGGGTGAAGAGACTGTCACGTTCTGAATTTTCCCAGCCGAATAGAGGGGTGGGGTTAGTAATGTCTATCCAGAGGGGAAGGATGTTGGTTCCCTGATTTTTCTTGATTTGGCGGTAATTTAATTCCACGACAGAGGGATCGTTGTCCATGGAAATGATGTAAGCTTTCTTTTTGGCGGCGATTTGGCTAAACAGGCCCGTGTTGGCTCCCAGGTCCCAGACCAGTTTGGGTTGCAGTCGGGAAATGAATTTGGCTACCAGTTTTTCTTTTTGGGCCAGAGAACGAGGGGAGTAACTTGGCCGATCGGGAGGGTCATAATAGGAAGCCCAGACAGTTTTTCTCGGTTGCCAGGAAAGCCGAAGGATTGCGCCTTCCAAATTGTCAACTAGAGCGGCCATGGATTGTTTTTTGAATTTACCTATCTCTACTTTTCGAGTAATAAAAGTGTTCGCATATTTTTGTTGGCTTTTGGCGTGGAGAACCAGGTGAATAAGAGATGACGGGTGAAGTTTGGAAGTGAGGGGTAATAAGTTGTTGGCTAAATCCAGGGGGATAGACCCCAAATAGGGTCCCAGAAGTTTCCCCAAAGAAATATCCCTTTCGGCCATGAGGGTTAACGGGGCCAGGAATTGTTCACAGAATTGGCGGTAGGCTGTCCAGGCTTTACCCTCTTCAAATTTTTCAAAAGAGAGAGTGTCGATGAAGACCGGCCTGAACCCAATAAATTGCACATTAAAACTGCTGGCGTCTTTGAGAGACAGGCCAAAGTTGAGGGCCGTTTTTTGAACTTGCAATGTTAAAAGAGCGGCCTCTTTCAATTGCCCAAAACACCACTCATAAGGATAGGAAACAAAGGGAATGGGTTCCGGTTGGATGATTTTGTAGGCGGCGGGGTCTTTTGAAAGGTTTTGAGATTCTTGGTGGGGAATAAGCAAGTTTTCCCGGATCAGTTTTTGGTAGAGCCCGCAAGACATGAGCAAATCATAGTTTTCTTTGTAGAAAAAATTAACCTGACGAAAAAGAGTTCCGTTTTGGGTGAAGACAAACCCGCTGGGGTCGCGAAAGGAGGATTGCAGTTTAGATCTGTTTGCTGTCATCGGCGGCGGGGTTTTTGGCAGGGGGAGATTTAAAGCGGTCTTTGATTTTTTGGAAGGCGCTTTTGAGGAAAAAAGTGCTTCCCAGGAGGCTGGCAATAAAAATTTGGAAAAGGTAACTGCCGGTTCCCGGATCAAGATAGGCGTAAGCGGGCTGGACGAAGACGAACAGTGTCAGAACAAGACCGTAGAGAAAGAATTTGGTTTTCATAACGCGTCTTGAATTGTAAAGGTTTGAGTATGCCTTGTCCAGACTACGTTTGAAAACTGAAAAAGGGCTGAAAATTCGCCCCCTTGACAGATTTTATTGATTGTGGTGACATATTATTATAATCACCTCGCTGAAAACCCCTGGCTCTTAGCCAGCGGGTTGAAAGCGAAGGATTACAAGCTTCTTCTGGCAAAATATTAGCAGAAAGCTTGCCGGGGTTTTCGTGAGGTTCATTAAACTTCCTTTTGAAAACTCCCAGGCTTTTAGCCCGGAGAAGTTTATATGTATATGTGCAGGAGGGGTTTTGGAGCAGTTCTGTTGGTGGCGGCAGCAGCAGTTTTGCTTTTGGTTGTTGGCGGGGCGGTTTATTTTCTCAGCGCTAATAAATCGCCAAGTGTGAGCAGTCCTCCTTTAACTTCTGTCGTTAATCAGAATCCGAGTCAGCCTTCAATGCCTTTGAATAATTCTGCCGGCAAAACCGGCACAGCAGGGCAAGCGGTAATGAGCAGTCCCAGTGATACTTCCGATCAAGGTTTGCAGCAAGACATGAAATCTCTGGACCAGCAATTTAGTTCGTCAAATACTGACAGCGCCAACGTGGACAATTCGTTTAGTGACCAACCGGTAAATTTGAATTAGACGGTATGGGTTTACAAAAATCTCTCACGGCAGTTGTTTTAAGCGTTGCTTTGATATTTTCAGCCGCGCCGCTTTTTTGGGCAGCGGCTGTTAACTATGGTCCGGCGGCGACGGGTGGGGGACCTCGTCCATATTGGCGGCCCCCGGCGACGGCCACCGCCGGTAGCAATTTGAAAAGCGTTGATGAGGGAAACTTGATGTCTAATTTGAAAGCTCGCGCGGATGCCGAAATTACCCGGCGAAGAACTTCTCTGAAGGGGTTGATCAACAGGGTTAATGCCATGATGCGGCTCTCGGCCAGCCAAAAATCCGATTTCGTGACGGAGATTCAAAATGACATTAATGATCTTTCGGCTCTCCAAACCAAAATTGATGCCGACACTGATCTGATGACGCTGCGGGCGGATGTGAAGTCGATTGTGGCTGACTATCGTGTTTATCTTGTCTTTATGCCCCAGGTTACTATTTTGTCTTTTGATGACCGGATGGGGACAATAGTAACTAATATGAACACTGTCTTGGCAAAACTTTCTGCCCGGGTCAGCCAGGCGCAGGGGAAAGGGAAGAATGTGGGCAACGCTCCGGCTCTTTTGTCTGATGCGAAGGCAAAATTGACAGACGCCTCAAGCCAATTGACAAACGTTATGAATGAGGTGACACCTTTGACACCGGATGGCTATCCGGGTAATGAGGCCACTTTAAAGTCGGCCCGGACGACACTGCAGACGGTTTTTCAAACCGATTTGAAGGGGGCACGGCGGGATATGATCCAGGTTTTCCAAATTTTGCGGGGACTTTCCGGGAATTCAGTAGCCACTCCATCGGCGGCCACTTCTAACTAGGCCGTTTCTTAGTCAGGCGTTGGTAAACTTTTTCCATGACCACATCGCGGCTCGTTTCTATCCTGTCCAGGAAAACAAGGCCTTCCAGGTGATCGTATTCATGCTGGAAGATACGGGCGACGAAATCGCGGAATTTCTTTTGGACTCGGCGGCCGTCTTTAGCAAAATATTCAACCTCAATAATTTTGGATCGGGGAACAAGTGCCTGAAGGCCGGGCAGACTGAGACAGCCTTCCCAGTCTTTGGCGGTCTCCTTTGATAAGTAGAGGATTTTGGGGTTGACAATAGCGGTTGGAGTCATTTTGGGAGCGTGAGGATGGCGGGGGTTCGGGTGGGAGGCGAGAATGAAAAGCCTCTTGGACTGAAATACTTGAGGAGCGGAAATACCAACTCCGTCGGCGTCCATGACCGTGGCCAAAAGGTCAGCAATGAGTTTTTGAACAGACGGATCATCAATGTTGGTTATTTTTTGGGCTTTTTGACGAAGGACGGGTTGTCCCAGTTGGGCAACTTGAAGCAGTTGGCAAGAGAGGTAATTCTTTTTGGTCATATATTGATAATTGCCTGGTGCACCAGTTCGCTAACAATTTTGTGAGAGTCTGCGTCTAGGTGGTAGCCATCTTTTTTGCTTGGTGATACATACTCGGCTAAATTGATAAAGGGCAGACCGTATTTTTTGGCTAACTTCCTATAAAGTTTTCCTAGCTGTTTTGACTTGGCTTCTGCCCCCAAATACTTTTCTGCCGTACTCTTAACAGACTCGTCAACTATTGGTGGCGCCATCAAGATGATTTTGGGAACAGCCCCTTCGTAATATTCGACATCTTTTATTGTTTTTAGCAGTGCCTCCACCCCGTTAGAAATTTGTTCCGGACTGCGGTGGAATCTCTCTTTCAGATCATTAGTCCCAAGCATTAGAATAACTAAGTCAATGGGATCGGTGGAAAGTAGGCAGGGAATCAAATAAGCTTTGCCGTTCTTGCCGGCATTTTGTGGATCGTCTAGGACTGTTGTCCTGCCATTGAGCCCTTCCTCAATAACTTCATAGTTGTTGCCCAGCTTCTTTTGCAATAGACTTGTCCACCTGACTCCAACAGGGTGTCTTCTTCCGGTTGAGGGAACATACCCCCAAGTATTTGAGTCGCCGTAGCAAAGTACTCTTAATGCCTTCCTGTTTATGTTCATATTTATGTTCATAATGTCAATTCTTGTTAGTTTGTCGTGACCTTAGTTTTCGAAGATTTTTGTGGCGATGCTTTTTGGTTCATTTGACTTAGTTCAACATTTTTCTGAACAAAGTCCACTCTTAGAGAGCAACCCAGTTTTTCCAACAACTTTGTTCCCAGAAGTATTCCTCCAGTTCCTTGGACATCTACCGGGATAGTGATCGTTTTTCCCTCTAAGGTGACACTTCCGAGACACACGAGATTGTTTTTGGTCGATCCATCAGCAATGGTGTAAGCAGTAGTCCCAACCATTACAAGTCCGAGTGGAAAGGCGTCACTAAATGGCAGAGTTAGGTGTCCGGAATAACCTGTATCTATTTGAGCTTTGATGATTTTCTTTGCTTGGGGGAACACTCCTTCAATTTCTAGGTTCAGATAGAGGCTGTCGTTTTCAAAATAACCATTCATGTTTATCGATTTTTAGGTTAATCGAGGATTTTTGAAGTGTTCCAATTTGGACAATAAAAAAAAGTTTGCCTGGAAATTTTTTTCTGGCTTCTTCAAGTGCGACAACGAGATCCTTGTTAACAAAATATTCTTTACTGTCAATATCGATGATCACATATTCGCCGTTGTGACTGCTTTCCAGTCTGTCTTTCAATTCGTTGATGTAGATTTCTTCTCCTTTTCGCGTAATTTCTGCGGGTGATGGTTGTTGACCTGAAGTTATTGGCATGTTACTCGTAATTATACAATTACAACGATCTAAACTCAATATCAGTTTTTGGGCAGAAACTGGCGCTTGCTCAACTTTTCTGTCTTTAGTCTCCACTTTTGTTGAAAATTAGTCAAGCGGAAGATTTCCCCCTTGAAAATATTTTTCAGATATGGTCAAATAGTTCCTGCATAAAGAGTGGCGCCGAATTAGGCGCCCGGCAACCGAAGGCAATCGCGGTGCCCGCACTTAAAATTAACTGAGTTAATTTTAAGTGTATGCGCTCCAGATTTTGGAGAAAAGGCCAAAATTTTTGGGTGCCTCTTTATGAAAGAGGTTTTTTTATGGCCTGGAGAGTTAAAAATGGCAATTATCTTTTTACTTCGGAATCGGTTTGTGCCGGACACCCTGACAAAATTTGTGATCAGGTAAGCGATGCTGTCGTCGATGCAGTTCTGGCCAAGGACCCGGAAGGTCACGTGGCCGTGGAAACCCTGGTGACGAAAAATAAACTGGTTATGGCGGGTGAGGTCACGGCTAAGGCGAAACTGGATTACGAAAAGATTGCCCGGGAACGGGTCAGGCGTTTGGGTTACACGGATCCGGCCTTTGATTTTACTGACCGGTCTTCGGTGGAGGTCTATATTCATGAACAATCGAGGGAAATCGCGGTCGGGGTGAACGGAGCTCAAAAGAAAAAAGGGGCGGGGGATCAGGGGATGATGTTCGGGTTTGCCTGTCGGGAAACAAAAGATTTGATGCCGTTGCCGATCACCTTGGCCCACCGGTTGACCAGAGCCGTGGATTCTGCCAGGGAAAATGGCGTAATTGACTATCTTCGTCCGGACGGGAAAAGCCAGGTGACGGTGGTTTATGAAAAAGGCAAACCGATCGGGGTGACCAATGTGGTTTTGGCGGTACCGCATAAGGAAACGATTACTTTGGAAACAGTAAAAGCTGATTTGTATAAAAAAGTGGTGGTACCGGTGTTGGCAGAATTTGGCTATGAGATTTCAATTAGAGATTTAGTGGTTAACGGGACCGGGGTGTGGCATAAAGGCGGCCCGGCGTCAGACACGGGAGTGACCGGGCGGAAAATTATTGTTGACGGTTATGGCGGTTACGCCCGGGTGGGCGGAGGGGCCTTTTCCGGCAAAGACCCGACCAAGGTGGACCGGTCCGGCGCTTATGCGGCCCGGTTTTTGGCCAAGAATATTGTGGCCGCGGGACTGGCTGACAAGGCGGAAGTCAGTCTGGCCTATTTTATCGGGGCAAAAAAGCCGGTGATGCAGGAAGTGGAAACTTTCGGAACAGCCAAGGTGAGCAAAAAAGCGTTGCGGGATTTTATGCATAGGTTGTTGGATTGCTCCGTGGAGTCGATTTTGGAAAGATTAGATCTGCAAAAACCAATTTTTCTCCCCACGGCGGTTTATGGCCATTTTGGCCGAAGTGAGTTCCCCTGGGAAAGAGTCGTCGGCTAATGTTAGTATTGATTCTTTTTCTGACGGCAATAAACAATTGGGCCATACCGGTTCTCATCTATCGGGCAAAATTCGGGCTTTTCAAAGAGCGTTCGGAAGGATTTATCGGCTGCAATTTTTGGGGAGTGGTCATGGATGTGGTGATTGCCGGGGCAATTAACATAGTGGTTTGGAACTATTTGGCATCTTTACCCATGTCAGTGACTTCAATCGATGTTGAGAAAGCGTTGATATTCGGGATTCTGGCGACGGTGGGGACACATATTATTATGGCTGCCACTTCGTGGAAAGAGTGGATCATGCCTGAACCCTGGCATTGGAATGCCGGCGGTTACTGGCACATGATTTCCGAAACAATTCAGATGACCTATGTGTTTTTGGTGCCGATTACTTTGGCCGACCGGCCGGGACTTTTGACCTCACCTCTGACTCAGGTAACTCTGTTGGAAATTTTTGTTTTGGGAATTTGTTTTCTTCTGGCCCTGTCACTAAAAAATAAGGATATTGTCATTGGCAATTGGGAAATAAGTGCCGAACCCTGGTAGTAATAAGAGATTAGAGATTTGAGATCGTTTCCCAGAGAGAATCTTTAACTCTAATACAACCTTTAGCCACTTTTTGGGACTTCCTTTTAAGCGACTGTTCGCCGGGAATTAATATCTCCCTTTTCGGGTCAAGCCGGCGGGATTTTTTAATATCGGTAACAAGGTCGGAAACGGACTTTTTAAATCTTTCAAAATTGACCAGCCGGGGATCAATAACCATAATCATGGCGCCACGAGGAATAGTCCGGTAGTCGGCCGGTAAGTCTTTTCCACCCATGGGCATGCCAATAAGGGCCCCACAGAGAATTTCAATAAGAAGTCCCAAGGCAAAACCTTTGTAATCGCCGGCTGGGGCCACAGAATAGGCTTCTTGGGGTATTTTAGTGAATTTTCCTGAGTTATCATAAAAAGTTTCATCAGATAATTTTTGATTCAGTTTTTCGGATATGCGGACCAGACCCCAAGCGTGTTTAGCGGTAGCCATGTCAACGATAATGGGCTCCTTGTCAGTGGGGACACCAATACCAATGGGGTTAGTGCCTATGACCCCTGGTCAAAACCTCCCGGAGGAGCCATCATGGGTTGACCACCGGTGTTAGTGACAATTCCAATGTAACCTTTCGGCAATTATTTTGGCGAGTGTTCCGGGGCGAAGCCAGGTGGTCATATTTTTAATCAGAGCTATGGCCAACCCCTCTTTTTTGGCCATCTTAATAACCTCTTTTGTAGTTTGTTGTCCCACAATTGCCCCAAGACCTTCATTTGCGTTCACGAAAAGGAGTGAGTTTTTTTAAGAATTTCAGTTTTTGGTTTCTTGGGCGTTATTTTCTTGAGAATTGACGGAAAGGCGGCGAGACCGTGGCTGAATTTTTCTTCAAGTTCACCTTCAAGATATTCAGAAGCAAGAATTTTTGCGTCACTTGGTGATAGACCCCGTTTGGTCAGGATTTTTTCAAGCGTCTGACGAATAACATTGATGTTAAGGGTCATGGGTTTATTTTTCCAAACTTAATACCCCGGACGTAAGGATGGGAGATGGAGTTTGTTCCGGCGAAAGCCGGACCCCGCCGTGGGCGGGGCGAAAAAGAAGATACCAGGGACGTAAGTCCGTGGTAGGTTCATTATATCAAGGGGGTATGCGAATCTTTGTTTCATGTTTCAGTGTTTCAGGCCTCGCCTTACTCACGAGTTACAGGACAGTTTGGGAATATTCGTCGTCGAAATCGAGAGCAAGTGGGGCGATAGTTGGACCGTCAATAGGTTCTTCCATGAAAGCGGCGTAAGTGTTTCGCGGGTTGTCTTTTCTGAAATACCCCGAGATTGTTTTGGTTTCAAGCCAAGGGGTGTTTTTGGTTCCCAGATAGTTGGGGAGGGAAGTTGGCAGTTTTGTCTGTTGCCATTGGGCGAAGGGCAAATTTAAAAGTTTGAGCGGATTAAGGTGGATGTAACGGGAAACATGCAGAAGCTGCTCGTCGCTTTCGATTTTGACAGCTTTGTAGACACTTTGATAGAGGCTTCCAACTCTTTTGTACTTCCTGTTGAAAAACATTGTATATCTAGTGCCGAGAGAATTGAAGAAAGTGTCCATTGCCCTTTCGGTCAGTTGTTTTATTAATAAGTGAAAATGGTTCGGCATCAAAGCGTAAGCGAGAAGCTCGATTTTTCCGGAAAAATTGTTTATTTTCAAAGCATTTATGGCCGATTGTTTTTGCTCACGCGAATTTTCCGGGGAGCCAATGACTCTGTTTAATTTAGTGGTATCTTTTGGCAAAAGATACTCTTTAAGATAGGCGAGAAAGGTTCCAAAATCTTGCTGATCGAGAAAGATGTTTCTTTTTTCGACGCCACGATTATATAAATGGTAATAAGCATTTTCTTCGTAAATCTTAATGGAGTTTTTTGCGGGCATTGAGTAAATTCTACACTTTTTTGTTCAAGCAAGTTGAATCAGGCCTCGCCTGAATCACGAGTTATAGGATAGTTTGGTCCCACGTCATATTTCCAAGACGGGTTCCTGGCCGTTCTTGGAGGGAAAGAGTTTGTGGTCAAAGAGTTTAATACGTTTGGGGGATATTTGATACATTCGGCCGGAGATTATTTTGTTGATTATATTCTCGTAGCTTAATTTGGGATTGGCAACTTTCAGAGAACTTTTCCAGAGGGCTAGAGTATGTTTAATTTTCGCTGCATCAGAAATTTTCTGGGCGGTACCCCAGAGTTGCAAGCCTCTTTTTGGAGAGTTAATGTCCTGGCGGCTGTCGGCAATGGCCACGGCGACTTGGTTGTTCTTGGCTATTTGCTGACAATGAAGAGTTGATGGGGAACTTAAAAAATAGAGATTTAAGTCTTGGTCGAAGGTGTAATAGACAGTGGCAATCCAGGGAAATTTGCCGAAAGTGGCCAGGGACATGAGCTTGTTATCTTTAAGAAATTCGAGAACGCGCTTCCTGGTCAGTGTCATGAAGCGATTTTACTCCGGTTAGTAATCTTGGATCAAGCATTCGGTGAGCTCATAGGAGTTTATTTTTGAACTTGCGAATACCACAAGTTCTACTTGTGGATGAGCAAGCTCGAAAAGAATACTTTGCGAAGCCACTCAGACGTGGCGAAGCCGTCCGCCATTGGCGGACCACGGCTTCTAGCCGTGGAGTTTATTTTTCCAAACTTAATACCCCGGACGTAAGGATGGGAGATGGAGTTTGCTCCCGCCGTCAGGCGGGACCCCGCCGTGGGCGGGGCGAAAAAGAAGATACCAGGGACGTAAGTCCGTGGTAGGTTCATAGGTAGATTCATATTCCGGGAACCCAAGTGC
>CAZRUW010000033.1:0-7306 GCA_964603445.1 uncultured Gammaproteobacteria bacterium
TGGTGCTTGCAAGTTCAAAAATAGAATTTATACAGATTCCAGCATTCGCTGGAATGACAAGAGGAATTTCACTTGTTATAAAACTGACAATTCATAACGCGAAACTCGTGACCTTGTCAAAATTCACCAGGAGGAATCCTAAAAAAGAATGAATGAAGCCTACACCATCTCACCCAATTCCTGCCCCACTTCCGAAGGGTTTACAAAAACATCCACTTTATTGTCCTTTACCCTAACAATCGCCAGAGCAAACTTAAACTCTCTTTCTCCCTTGTCAGTAAACCGCAGGACAATCGGTTCGTTCTCCACTACCGTCACAAACTTGGCATGGCCCGGCAAGACGTCAAACACCCCCAAGCTGTTTACCGAAGAAACCGCCGCCGCTTCTCCCGAAAAGAGATCTTTCTTCGAAGACATGATCCGCACCTGAAGATTACTGTCCATTAAGGCTTTCCAGTGTCCCGACGTATAACAACTTTTCGTCCGGCCACTGGTCAATTTTTCCGGAAATAATATCGGCGATATCCGCCACTGTTTTCTCCATCGGCGCGTAAAGCCCCGGCCTCCCGGTCTGTGCCTCTGTGGAATAAAAAGGCTGCGTGAAATAGTTAATTACCTTTTTCACCCGGTGGAAAAACTGCTGGTCCCGGGCCGAAAGCTCGGACTCTCCCACAATTGCTACAATGTGAGAGAGTTTGTTATATTGTTCCAAGAGCTTCTGGAATTCTGTCAACACCTCCCGGTGCACCTGAGTCATGAGACTTCGGGCCAAAGTGGAAGTCGCCGTTAACGACAGGTCAATCGGCGGATAAAGCCCCATCTGGGCCGTTGTCCTGGACAAAACCACGGCCGAATCCAAAAAGGACATGATCGCCACCACCCCGGCGTCCGCCACGTCATCCGCCGGCAAAAAGACCGTCTGGATGGAAGTAATGGAGCCGTTTTTTGTTGAAGACAGCTTGTCTTCCAAGGCGGCGATATCCGAATAAAGCGTTGCCTGGTAACCCTGTTCCGAAGGCATTTGCCCCAGAATTGTCCCCACTTCATTGCCTGCTTGGACATACCGGAACATATTGTCCAAAAAGAACAGGACGTCTTTTTTCTTCTCGTCCCGGAAATACTGGGCAACAGTCGCCGCCGCCAGGCCCACCTTAAGCCGCACCACCGGATTCTCATTCATTTGCCCCACCACCAAAACTGTCCGGGGCAAAACTTTCGCCGCCCCCAAACGTTCATAAAGCTCCTGTCCCTCCCGAATCCTTTCCCCCACTCCCGCAAAAACTGTCACCCCCAAATGTTTAGTTGTCACATTGTGAATAATCTCCGTCAGAAGAATTGTTTTTCCCACTCCCGCCCCTCCCAAAAACCCCACCTTTCCGCCCTTCACAAAAGGCGTTAGAAAATCAATAGCTTTAATTCCTGTCTCCAAAATCGACTTGTCACCGGCCAGATCGGCCATAGCCAACCGGTGGTCATAAATCTTTCGCCGCTCCCAACCCTCAAGTTTGCCGCTTGGATCCTGAACGTCGCCGAAAATATTTATTACCCTTCCCAAAATCTCCTCACCCACCGGCACGGTCAACCCTTCCTCTGAAGTTCGCACCATTTCATGCCGGCTAATCCTGCTCGAGTCTGAGATATTAACACACACTATGTAATCTTTTGATGGATATAAAACCTCAATTAAAATCCTTTCCGCCCGGGTTTGCTCTCCCACTTCCAGGACTTCCCCCACCCGGGGACTCTGCCCTTCTTCCCACACCACTTCCACAATCTGTCCGTAAACCGCCCGCACCCGTCCGAAAGATGGTTTTTGCTTCATTTCTTTTACTACATAAACAACGGCTTGTGCCACTTTATCATTGACGCCGCCTCAATCGCCTTCAAATTCAAAAGTTGCCTTCTGGCCGCTGACAAGAAAGCCTCCTCCCGGACAATAAGTTTCTCCGCCCGGCCCTGGGCCTCATCCATTGAGGTCAACTGGGATCCGATTCTCGCCAGTTCCGATTCCAACATGACTTGTTCCACCAAAATCGTCATCACTTGGTTTTCAAAAAAATCCAAAATTTTTCGGATCTCCGGCTCAAAAATATAATACCGCTCTTCCTCCTTCACTTCCCCTCCCGCCGTCACCAACCCGGTCACGTCCACAAAACTTGGCTGCTGGGTCAAAACACTGGTAAACCTGGGGAAGTAGACCATCACTCTCTGGTATTCAGAAAGCATCATTGTAAGGTGGAAAAGTTCTTCGGTCGAAGGGAACTCCGAAGCAAAAACCAACTTTTGGAAAGGGAAAGGATACTTTGCCCCCGCAAGGATATCCACCCCGACCGACCCCACCACAAACCGGTCGGCGTAGCCCGTATATTGGGTATGGGCCAAATAAAAATCCGTCACTCTTTTGTCCAAATTTCCGTAATACAGCCTTTTGTTTGACGTCAACAGGACGCTGGCCGAAATTTTTTTCTTTCTGGCTGCCGACAGTCCCTGTTCTTCAGCCGAGATCCGGACAACATGCAAAATATCCGCGATTTCCCCCACGAACTTCCTGTTTCTCTCAATCCCCTCCCGAACCCGCGTCAGCCGGCTGTGGGCAATGTCCGTATAGACCTCAGCCAAAAGCTCCAAAGTCTCATATTCCTCAATCCGGTTTAATATTTTGTCAATTTGGTACATAACAAAACCCTCCTTTTAAAAACAGTTTGCAGCGAAACAAGACTGAATTTAACTCACTACCATTTTCTCAAAAACCGGCGTCAGCGTATTCAAAAAGGAGAGCAACTCCTCCAAATCCTTTTTGGCAAATACTTCTTTCCTGGCCGACTTCAAACTCTCCTCCGTTTCCAGCCCCGCCAAAATTTTTTTAATATTATTTTTAACAAAAACCCCGTCTTTCCCCGCCAGAAACTTGGTAAACGGCAAGGACAGCAAAATAACCTGGGAATCCAAAGGAACCCTGACCAACTCCTCCTGAATTAAAAGCTCCTCGATTTGCTCTTTCTGACGCAGGATTTGTTGGGTCTCGAAAGGCAATTCCGACCCGAACCGGCTCACCACTTCCAGCTCTGCCCCCCGGGCCAAAACCTGTTTAATTCTCATGCTCAACATATTTTGGACCCTTTGCTGGGTCTGGCTGCCCACCCGCGTGACCGAGAAAAAAAGATCAATGGCCGGCCGTTTGCCCTGCTGGGCCAAACCGGCTTTAAAAAGCAAGTGCCCGTCAGTCATTCCCATCAGATTGGTCGGAATAAACCCGGAAAAATCCGCCAATGACAACTCCATGACCGGCAAAGCCGTAATTGACCCTCCCCCCGCCTCTTTTGAAAAACACCCCGCCCTCTCCATAATCTTCGCCTGCTGATAAAAAATATCCCCCGGATAGGACTCCCTCCCCGGGGCTCTGCCGGAAACCAGCGACATTTCCCGGTAATTCCTGGCGTGCGCGCCCATATCATCCAAAATAATCAAAACGTCTTTCCCCTGCCTTTGAAAAAACTCGGCCACGGAAATTCCGGCCGCCGGCGCCAAAACAATAAGCGGCGCCGGGTCCAGGGAAACCGAAGTCACCACCACCGTCTGTTCCAAAAGGCCCGCCTGAGCGAGGCGGGAACAAACATCTCTGGCTTCATTCAAGGGCTTCCCGATCAGCACATAAACGCAAACTACCCCTGTTCCCTTCTGGTTAGCCACCAGATCAATAAGAAAACTGCTTTTCCCCGACCGGGACTCGCCCAAGATCAACTCCCGCTGTCCCTTCCCAATCGGAAAAACACTATCAATCAGTGTAATTCCCGTATCAAACTGTTCCGTAATGAATCGCCTGCCCCCGATTCCCACTGCCGGCTGGTCGATCCGAACAGAGGACATTTCTGAAGCCTTTTTAGCCGGCACAACTTCCCCGTCCAGCGACCGCCCGATCGGATCAATCACTCTCCCCAGTAAAAAATCCCCCACCGCCAGCTGTAAATACTCCCCTTTTCGACGGACCGCCTGCCCCGGCTCCAAATCCACAGTACTCAGGAGGTAAACCTCCACCCGCTCCGGCAAAATCGCTCCCACATAGCCCAGCCCGTTATTTTCCGTTTCCACCAACTCCCCCACCTGAACGGTCGGCAAACCATCCACAAAGGCAATCCTGCCCTGTACCCCAATCACAAATCCGATTTCTTGTTGTTCCGCCATACTTACATACGTCCTAGCTTCGTAACAAATAACCTTTCCCTTTTAAGAGAGAGCTGTGGCGAGGAAATTTTGCCGCTAAAGTACGGTTAGCAGCGTGGGCAAAATTTTGCAGCCACGCCGGATAAGCTGCCCCGCCAGCTGGCGGGGCCATAGCGGCGGCGGGCGAAAAATTTTGCCAAGCTGCTAACCCCCAAGCTAACCCAACAAAACCACCATTACCTAACCACCAAGTCCTCAAATTAAGACGACCCTCTCAAAAACTCCCTGTACATGGCCGCCAATTCTTCCCTTTTTTCCTCAAACCCGGCCCTTAAGGAATAATCCCGATACTCCCCCCCAAACGCCAAAGCCGCCCCGCCAATAAGTCCGGCATCTGTTCTAAAATCAAAAAAAAGGTCTTCCCCAAAAAGTTCCCGGGCCCTTTTCGCCACTTTCTGTTTAACCTCCCCTGACAGTTCTACCGGACAATAAATAACCAACTCTCTGGCTTTCTCTATCTCCTCTTCCCTTTTTTTAAAAAGCTCCGCCTTGTCCCCGGTATAATTTTTCACATCTCCCATCTGCTCTTCTTCCAAAGCCCTTCGGGCTTCCTGTTTTGTCAATTCCCTCATATTTTTCCCTATCTTTTACCTTTAAACCGGTTTCATTTCCAACAATTTTTCCTTTTTTGCTCTTTCCAAAGCCTCCGCCACCAAATCCCCCTGATCCTCCAGGGATAACTTTTTTCCTATAACTATCTTTGCCGCCAAGTCCAGAACTTCGGCGCCGTCCTCATTAATTCTTCCAAGCATCACTTTGCGGTAATTCTCCGCTTCCAATTTCACTCTCATGCCCTCTTCCTGGGATAACTTCAAAATCTTCCCTTCCACCTCTGCCATATTCTCCTCCAGCCTTTTGGTAAAAGCCGTCATCGCGCCGCTTAAAACATCCATGCTCTCCTTCTCCAAAGACACCAAAAACGCCCCGTATTCTTCCTGCGCCTCCTTCATCACCGCTGCCAGCTCCTTCTCCATTTTCTCTGCCGCCAATCTCAGTTCCCCTTCATAGACTTTCTCCAATTGCCGTGCCGCGTACCGGGAATCCGCCACCACTTTGACCCCTTCCAGTTCCGCCTGGCCGATCACCGCTTGGGCTCTCGAAAGGGACTTATGCCACAAACTCCAGTGCCGTTTTTCCTCGGCCGGCAACCCCAATGCCCGGGCCAACTCGGTTACCAACCCCTTCTCCCCGCTGCGGACATAAAGAAACATCGCCACCTGAACCAGGGCCAAAACCGCCAGAAACAAAAAAGTAACTTGTGATAAATCGGCCATAAAAAACCTCCCGCAAACAGCTTACCCTAAAGCCTGAGAATAAGTAAAGCCGCCGCGATCCCCAAGACTCCCACAATTACAATCAGACCGACGTTAAGGGCCATCGTCAGGTAAATAGTAGTTTTCGCCAACGGATTTCTCCCCACCGCCTCGATTCCCTTCGGCAGTGATTTGGAAAACGTCGAAAATCCCAATCCGAAACTTATCAGAAGGACCAAACCGGCAAAAATATACCGGACGATCTGTCCGAATTTCTCCGGATTCTTCACATTAGACAAAAAACTGGCTCCCAAATATTCAAACAAGCGGTTGGCCGACCGCGCTGTCGTAATCTCCGCGTATTCCACCCGGATCGCCACCTGAATCCTGCCTGCTCCCGATCCTGAAAAACCCTCCAGGGCCGTCCCCAAGACATAACCGGACCGCGAGGCCTTTACTCCCTTCCCGGAAGTGGCGGAAGAAGTAATGTAGTCCCCGACATTGATATTCCCTTCCGTGGTTACCACGTTCACTGTCGCGATGCCCGAACTGACCACTGGTTTTTCCAAAGTACCTTCCGTTCGGAAAACCAATGCCGGCTTATCCGTCAAAACCCCGAAAATCCGGTTGTCATATGGCAAATTGGCCCGGACAAAACCGGAGGAAGTATTAATCAAAATGTCCCCGTCAACCGCCCGGTCATCGGTCACCCGGAAGGTGTTCGAGATCGAAAGGGCCAGTATCGGAGATGGAAAAAACACCGCCTGAAAGCCGCCAAGAAGAACCGGGAACAAAAGAAACAGGAAAACTTTTCTCATCCCTTCCAGAATACACCATTTTTCCCTTTTAAAAAAATCAATAAAAGCCCCCTCGCGCCCGCACATTACCCTATCCGACCGGATATGGTAATGTACCAACTAAATACCAGTTCTATCCTTCTCCCCAGGCTGGTTGGGAATTAAACCCGAAGCTCGCCAATGATTATCTGGCAACTTGTGGACCATGGCGGAATCGAACCGCCATCCCTGCAATGCGAATGCAGCGTACTGCCACTGTACTAATGGCCCCCAATAAAGCAATTATACCTTAGATTTACGATTTGCGGTGAAGTGAGGCTTTTGAGTTTGAGGGTAAGCTGCCAGCACCTGGGTACTGGCTAGAGCGGCCGAAAACGAAAAAGACTTACAAGCCGCCGAAATCGTAAATCAAAATCTACTTCAGTACTGTCAGAGGATTAATTCTGGTGTTTCCCCGATAAACCTCAAAGTGCAAATGCGGCCCCGTTGACCGGCCTGTAGACCCCATCAACCCGATTTGTTGCCCCCGACCCACGCTTTGGCCCTCCGCCACGTCAATCCGCGACAGGTGGCCGTACAAAGTTACGTATCCATTCCCGTGATTAATCGTCACGTGATAGCCATAATCATGGTTATCATACCGGACCAGCTGAATCCTGCCCGCGTCCGCCGCCGCCACCGGCGTGCCCAGGGCGTTGGCAATATCATCCGCGGGATGGTACCAGGAAAAGTACTGGGTAATCACTCCTCTGGTCGGCCACATAAACTGTCCCGTCCCGCCGGCAAAAGGGGTCGTGTTCAGATTAAGCGCTACCGGCGCCGGCACCTGCTCCGGAGGCTTTCCGCCGGGAATAACCAAAGTCTGTCCCGCGGCCAGCGCGAAGGTCTCATCATTAGCAAAAGTGTTATAGGGCCAATCCACAATCGGTTGCGCCGACGCCAAACCATACTTTTTTGCCAGGGTATAAATCGTCTCCCCCGACTTTACCGTCACAATCACTCCCGACACCGGCGGAATTTTAATCACTGCCCCGG
>CAZRUW010000034.1:0-3953 GCA_964603445.1 uncultured Gammaproteobacteria bacterium
CTTTTACGTCTGGGCAGGAAGGGGGCCGGAAAGTGGGTTCGGCCAGTTCACGAGGTTTGGAAAATAGAGGGCCGGGTCTATGAGCTTTCTTCGGCTTTGAAACATTTTTCCCATGGTTCGATAAGTCAGTTCATAAGCTCCATAAACCGCTTCAGCGGGATTGATGCCGTGGTTCTGGAAAAAGAAAAAACCTTCCGGTTTTGGCAGGTCTTTTTTAAACCCGCCGGCAAATTTTTGCAGAATTATTTTCTGCGGCTGGGTTTCCTTGACGGCACGGCCGGATTGGTAATGGCCTTTATGATGAGTTTCCAATCACTGGTCGTCCGAATCAAAATGTATGACCGTTTGATAAACGAATCATGATCCTTCTCAAAATTTTCGGTGTCCTGGGTAATGATTTCGTGGTTTATTACGAAGCCGCCAAAATGTTTCTGGCGGGGGCAAATCCGTATCAGGGCTTGATTACGCGAACCTTTCCTTTAAACTATCCGCCGCCGATTGCTCTTCTCCTTTGGCCGTTGGGTTTTCTTGATTTCAGAACCGCCAATATTCTGTGGAACATATCCTCGCTGGCATCTGTCATCGTTTCGGTTTGGCTGCTGTTAAAAATCGTCCAAAAGGATCAGCTGATATCTCCAAAAGTCTTTCTGGTGTTTTTTACTGTCCTGTCGTTGCTCTTTACCGTTTTCTTTTTTCCGGTTAAATTTGACATTGGCAATGCTCAGATAAACCATTTTCTGCTCCTTTTCTGTGTTCTGGCAATCTATTTCTACCAGCAAAAACACCGGAACCTCAGCGCCTTTTTTCTGGCCTTTGCTACCGGTATCAAATTCGCTCCGGGAATTTTCGTGCTCTATTTCGTCATCAGAAAAGACTGGGGTCAGGTCAGCCGGTTTTTCTTCTGGGTTACCATGATCTTTTTGCTGCCATTTTTATTCGTTCCCGCGTCTTATCAGTGGGACTATTTAACAAAAGTTTTTCCTCTGTCGTTTACCGCCGGAGCAAAAGACTGGTACTATAACCAGTCCTTGTGGGGCTTTTTAGCCCGGTCGTTTCGGACGAATATTTCCCAGTATCTTTTTTACTCACTGTCTCTGTTTATTCTGTTTTTGACCTGGTTGCGGGGCCGGAACCTTCCCTGGAAGAGGCAGCTTGCGGCCGTTTCCTGCCTTTACCTTTTGATCCACCCCATCGCTCTGCAGCATTATTTCAGTTTTGCCATTTTCCCGTTAATCCTTTTAGGTTGGGAAATCTGGCAAACAAAAGGGTCAAAAGGGGAGTGGCTGGTGTTGGCGATTGGTTATATCCTTCTGGCAACTGATATTAAAAATTTCCAGCGGATCCCGAAAGAATTTAATTTCGTTCTTTCTCATGATTTTTTCGCCGTCTTTTTCCTCTGGATATTTGCCCTTTGGAGGGAGAAATTCTGGCAAATCATTGGTGTAATCTGGATTACTGTAATAAGCGCTAGCTATATTTTCATGCTTTTATGCCGGGCAAAATTTTGTCTCTAGGTCTGGTAATTTTCCTACTTGGGGCCGCTGCTTTCGTAAACGTTTTTGGGGCCCTTGGCCCCGAACTGGGGTTTGACGCCCTTTGGTACCACCTGACTATTCCCAAGTTGTATTTAACCGCGGGGGAAATATTCCATATTCCCGGCGGCCTGCTTTACTATTCGGAAATGCCGCGGTTGTCAGAAATTCTATACCTGCCGCTGATCAAATATATTTCCTTCCTGGGCCCCCATCTTCTCAGTTGGCTATCGGGAATTGGAGCTGCAATAATCACCTATAAACTAGCTCGTAAACTCGGTTTGTCTTCTTTCTTCTCCCTTCTTTCTTCTCTTTTCTTTTATGTAACTCCTCTGGTGGGGTGGGAGTCGGGGAGTGCCTATATCGATTTAAACAGGACATTTTTCGAAGTTCTGGCTCTTTACCTGGCAATAGACAAAAAATATCTCCTGGCCGGGCTGGCAACCGGTTTAACGGTTTCCACAAAAACCCTGGCCCTGGGCAGCGTTCCGATACTGTCCCTCATTGTTTTGCTTCAATCCCGAAACATCCGTTCTTGTATCTTGTATCTTGCGTCTTGTGTCTTGGTCTCTGTCCCCTGGTTTGTTCTTGCCTATCTTTATACCGGCTATCCTCTCTATCCTATTGGCGCTGGCATACTGCCTGCCAGTCACACGATTGTCTATCAACTTCTTCACCCTTGGTCGATCCTGGTTGACTTCTGGAAAGTTTCTCTGTTTCCGGATGACCCCATCACGCCTTTATATTTAATATCCCTGCCTTTTCTTATCTTTTCTTTGCCCAAAATTCCCGCCAAAGCCCGACCGGTGGTTCTCTATGCCTTTTTGGGCCTCCTTGCCTGGTTCTACACTCCCCAGCTTGGCGGCGGGCGCTATTTGCTCCCCTATTTACCAGCACTGGCCGTTTCGGCTGCGGTTGTCTTTAGCCTCGAAAAAGACAAACTTCTCAAATTCACCTTTGTATCTGCCACAATAATTATTGCTCTGGTAAACTGCCTCTATCGGATTGGGGCTAATGCTCGGCTTATACCCTACCTTTTGGGCAAACAGACCGGAACTGCCTATCTCTGTCAAAATCTTGACTTTAAAACCGGAGTCTTTGCCGACTGCGACGGCTGGTTTGCCAAAAATATTCGGCCGGGCGATCTGGTCTACATTGCCGGCGTCCACAACCTTTTCTATATTAATTTTCCCTTCGTTCACGAAACGTGGTACCGGGGAGAGGATTTTAATTACATCTTGACCCAAAACGAAAATCTCGAACAGATAAAGGATAATGGACAAGGGATAATAGTTAAGAAAATAGAAAACGAGAAATGGGAAGTGGTCTACCAAAACAAACTTACGAATATAAAAGTCTATTTTGTGAGCGAAGAACCCCGTTCGTGAGAACGGGGGTGAAAGCGGTTTGGAACTCGCTTCGCAAGCAAAAGAAGATACCACGGACGTAAGTCCGTGGGGATTCATTCGCGAATCTAATACACCAGCGGATACCGTTGGTGTACGTGTTTCACCCCCGTGGTGAAATTGGGTGAAATTATTTTAGAACTTGTGAATACCGCTAGCGTTAGCTAGCGAATGAAACAAGCTCGAAAAGGAGCTTTGCTCCGGCGAAGCCACGTCAGACGTAGCGAAGCCGTATCGTAAGATACCACGAGCGTTAGCTCGTGGAGTTTCATTATGAAATACCTAATTATTCTTCTTCTGATTGTTTTCCCCTTTGGTCAATTGGATCGCGTCAGCGTTTTTGGAAACGAAATTGTCCTTCACCTCAACGACTTTATCGTCGGTTTTGTGGTGATATTTTGGCTGCTGAACAACCGACAAAAAGCCCTTAACCTCGTTCGTAAAAACCCTCTCTTTGGGCCTCTCTTTCTTTTTCTCCTGGCTATTATTTTTTCGCTGATAACCAATCTCACTCGTTTTTCCCCAAGAGAACTTCTGGTTGCCGCTCTTTATCCGCTGCGCTTTTTTTCTTACGCCGCCCTCTTTTTTGTTTTGTTAAACACGGCAACATCAGAAAAAGTCGTTCTTAAACGGTGGCTTCTGGTTTCCGTCCTTATTGTTGCCGTCTTTGGGCTCCTCCAATATATTTTTGTTCCCGATGTCTCCTTTCTCAAAGCCTTGAACTGGGACGACCATTATTATCGTCTTGTCGGCAGTTTTTTGGACCCGGGTTTCACCGGTGCCATTCTTTCCTTAGGGCTTCTCCTGGTGTTTCTCAGCATCCAAAATATTAAACAATTTAGCCCTATAGCCATTCTGGCAATCGTTTATATTGCTTTGACCCTAACCTATTCCCGGGCTTCCTATCTTCTTTATCTGGTCTCTTTTGCCTTCATCGCTTTTTCCAAAAAGTCTTTAAAGATCCTTATAATTTCCGCTTTAGTTTTGGTTTTGACTATCCTGGTTTTACCTACCA